>JBHLLM010000441.1:0-3004 GCA_048885575.1 Candidatus Hermodarchaeota archaeon | reverse complement strand
AAATTTCTCCAGGTTCTCCTAATGGAACTACCTCCCCTGTTTCAGGATCCACTAGTTTTAAATCCACATTTTGAATAGGCATTCCAACTTTTCCTAATTGCTTTGTCCCTATGGATGGGTTCATAGTAGCTACGGGGCTTAGCTCTGTCATCCCATAAAGTTCTAATAATTTTCCTTTACCAACTATTGCCTCCAGTTTTTCTTGAGATTCTTTTGGAAATGGGGAAGCAGCAGAGATACACATTCGCAATTTACTATGATCTAAACGCTTAAATTTTTTAAAATTTATTAAAATCTGGTACAGGGACGGAACATTGACAAGAACTGTCGGGTTATAAGTTTTTATCTGATTACAAATATGAAGCGCATCTCTGGGATTAGCAATGAGGATTTGACCCCACCCTAAAGAAAGAGCACCTTCGCACACTGTTAAACCTGCGATATGAAACATAGGGAAGCCAGATAACATCATTCCATTTCCTTCTTCCCATTGTAACCAAGCTCTCATACTCAATAAATTAGACATACAATTTCGGTGACTAAGCATTGCGCCTTTAGGTGGTCCTGTTGTTCCACCAGTGTACTGAATCCAGCCGATATCTCCTGGAGAAATATCTACTTTTGGTAATTCATCAGAAAACTTTACCAAAACATCGTCTTGGTAATTATATACGACTTTGCCTTCCAGAGGAGTAACTTCTCCAGAGGGAATATCTTGAACCGCTTTAATTTTGGCCTGTGATTCTTTATCAAACGATCCGATGACACTCGTCCATACAACAACTTTTAATTGTGGCAATTTATCAGCAATCTTTTTCAATCTATGTTCAAATATTGCATCAAGTGTAACTAAGGCAACTTGTTTCCCTCCTTTTCCAAGATCACTCAATTGATACTGCATCTGAACATCAGACATTAAAGGGCTAACTCCTGACACGATACAACCTGCTTTAAGTGTACCCACTACGGAATAGATATATTCTGGAATATTTGCTAAATTAATACCTACAGCGTCTCCTTTTTTAAACCCATTTTCAATTAACATATTAGCGAATTGATTGGAACGCTTATCTACATCGTTAAAGGTCATTTCTAAACCTTGATAAGAAAGAGCCATGACATCTGGATATTTATCGAACATATCTCTCATAAACCCAGGATAAGTAGTTTCAAATTCTTCTGGATCAAGATCTTTGACACCTGGGTCCCAATTCTTTCGCCAAAATCTACTTTCGTACGGATTTGACATTTTTTTTTCACTTATTTTCCGTTTTTGATTAAATAAAATTTGTTAATATTAATTATTGTTTGAATTAGTTATAAAGTTTTGATATAACGATCCTTTTTCTATAATTTTTATATGAAGAAGATGAATTCAACTCACTTGAAACTATAATTATGTGTTTTTGCTTTTTTAGTCGGCACTTTACAAACTCGAGCATCATTATACTTTTTTACTTTTACTTTTACTATCCTCCCTCCGTCTCCATATAACGCCGTTATTTTTAAAAAGAATTATGGTTCTCAATGGAAAAAGCATCTTATTAGATTTATATACCTTTTATGCAAATTTTAGAAAATTGTCGGAGTAACCTACTTTTATTTTGAGGGAACCATCACTTATGTAATGCCTTTCAAATCGGGGTTAAACGTTTACAACAAAAACAGTAGAATTCCTTCCGTTCCAAGCGGAGATTCAACACTGGATGAGATATTGGGAGACGGAGGCTTTCAAAAAGATTTAATTCACCTCCTTTACGGCGATAAAAAGAAGTGTGCGAACATATTATTGACCACCGCTGTAATAGCTCAGAAATCATTTACTAATGGAGGTCTCGGAGAGGGAATTAAGGTTGCGTTTGTTGATGCAAACAATCGATTTAACCCGTATAATGTAAGTAAGTTTGCAGTTTCCCAAAATCTCTCGCCTAAAAAAGTATTAGAGAATATTCTGATTGCTCGCGCATTTACTTGGGATCAAATGGTAGAGCTTTTAGAGAATCGTCTCTCTAAACTTGAACAGGTAAAAGTAGTTTTAATTTCTGGTATCACTACATTGTTTCAGAGTTACGAAAAACAGACATTTGAGGATTTACTGAGAGCGATTAACGGGATTAAAACGATTCTCTCAAAAACAAAGCCGCTAATCGTCTTAACTGCTCCACTAAACGAATTTTCTCTCTATAAGCCTAATGGTGGAAAAATTCTCTCCCATTTCGGAAGTGTATTAGTAATGATAAACGAAGACGAGCGATACACAGAGTATGTTCTTGTTCAACACCCTTACTTGCCGGAAAGCCGCCTTCTAAAGTGGAAACCGCGTATTCCTAAACGAAATTTGGTAAATTCCACAAAAAATACGACTTTGGATTGTTGGATAAATCTTTAAGAAAGTTTAAATAGTAAACAATATAAATCGAAAATCAGAAATAATAGATAATACAGTACAGAAAAAGAGTTTGAATATAATGGCAAAAAAGCAAGCTCCCGCTATTGGAGTTGAAAAGGCATTACAAGAGCAGTTTGAGAAAGAAACTGGTAAAAAAGCAATCCATTGTGGTAATATGACAAAAGCCTACAAGGAATGGAAAGCGAACCAATAGAAAATCAAATAACTCTATTCTTTCTTTTTATAGAAGTTAGGATCCTTCTCTTCAAGAGTTAAGGGATCTCCTCCAAATTGTACTTTTTTCCCTTTATAATAAAGATCCGATTTTTCCTCACAAATCTCATCCCATTTGGAGAGCCCTAATTTCTGAATCATCAATAGATTGTAAATCTTAGAATTATGAGGTTTGAAAATCTCGAAATTTACAATAGTCTGTAGCTTTTCGCACGGAAAATCGTTACATTCGAAACAGAAATCGTGCCCTTTTTCAGTAACACATTGATATGTTTTGCATACTGGAAAGTCTAATATTTTACCTTCATGAGTTCGACAACCTTTACAATTATAAGCCCGAACTCCTGGGCATCTTTTGCAATAAATTCCACAAGGCGCGTG
>JBHLLM010000440.1:0-3010 GCA_048885575.1 Candidatus Hermodarchaeota archaeon | reverse complement strand
TCCAAATCTTCAAGATTTTTAAATGCGCATTCTATAATCAAATCCCATCCCCCGTAAGTAGGTGATGAGTATGTAATGTTCCAATCGTGTTTTTCATCAGGTTTATAATTTTTCAATTTTTCTACGATTTTCCATTGTGTGCCAATGATTTTCAAGCGAACTAAGATATATCCCCGATAATAAATTCACTCAACACCTATTTTTTTTTATTATGTTCTAATGGTAAATGCTATCTTTAACTAAATTTATTAGATATTTATTTTTTTTTCATAGTTTTTATTAATGGTGAAATTAAATTTTTACTGGTAATTTTTGAAGAAAGTCTTTTATAGTAGTTCGTAAAAATAATACATATCTATCGTATTTACAAGAAACCAAATTAATAAGTGAAAAATTGTGAATGAAACTAGTCAAGATATGAAAAAAATAATTATATATATCCTAATCCTTGCTGGAATAACATTTGTAGTCGGGTTAATTCTTTACCTTTCCGGATTGAATGTTTGGTTTAATTATTTCTTTTACGACAATGCTATTATGTACAGTCTTTTCTCTTTAATAACTCAGTTAGGGGAGACACGAATTTTCATTTTTTTAATTGTAATTGTTTGGTATGCATATGACAAAGGATTTGCCAAAAATTTAGCTTATACTGTGTTGGGCTCGGGCTATGTGAATAATATAGCTAAAGATATCTTCAGAGATCCCAGACCACCTACTAATTTACGACCACTAGTAACTGGCGACCCTGTTGCGGAAGGATTTGGTTTTCCTTCAGGTCACTCTCAACTATCAGTTTCTTCATATGGATATTTAGCCTATGAAGCATATGTAAAGAAAAGTAAAATAATTTTTTGGATCTTTACAGTTTTAGTGTACCTTATAGCGAGTTCGAGGATAATAATTGGAGTACACGATTTACAAGATGTTTGGGGGGGATTAACAATTGGATTCATATGGATCATTTTGTTTATTCTCCTAGAACCTAAAGTATCTAAAATTATTTCATCCTACCCTCTTTTTGTTAAACTTATTTGGGCAGTAGTACTTCCAATTGTATTATTTGTAATAGGGATTTTTGCATTTCCAGATCCTACGGGCGATTATGGATTGATAGGAGGAGGAATGATGGGATTAGCCATAGGATACCTTCTTGAGTCTGAATATATAAAATATGATCCCAGAGAATTAAAGAATATACAAAGAATCCTAAATCTAGTCATAGGAATAGTTATTACCTTGGTTCTTTACTTACTTCTTAGTTTTGTCTTTCCAGAGTCCCAAATCATGGATTTTGTGCAATATTTAATACTTTCATTTCTGCTTGTTACAGTAGTACCATGGCTTTTTACAAAAATCAATCGGAAATAAATATCAACTTTTATTTTTTTTTATTTTACCAATAAATTATTTCTAAAGTTTTATGATAATCATTTAATGATTTTACTTCAATTTTTTTTAACCTGACATTTTATATTGCGTTAATTACAGCTTTAGCTAGTTCCAATTTAATTATTACCGGAATATTAAAATCGACTGCCATCCTTCTAATCTTATATTCGTCTTCCATGATTCTTTTGAACTTTTCCTCAACTGTAGTTGGTAGAGGGATATTTATTACCATATTAATTCTCCCATTTTGTAAACAACTTATAATATTTGGTTCCAATCCATATTCGTGGACTTTGTAAAGTCGCACTGCTTCAATTCCATTTGCATTAAGAGCTTTTTTCGTGTCCTCTGTAGCAAAGATTGTAAAACCCAAATCTTTAATTTTGTTAGCTAATGGGATTACTTCAGATTTCAATTTCTCTCCACCTACGGATATTAAGATGTTTCCTCCTTCAACAGGTACATTCATATCTGCAGCTTCTAATGACTTTATCAAGGCGTCCGGAAAGTTTTTGCCTATACAAGCGACTTCTCCTGTCGAGCTCATTTCTACTCCCAGAACGGGATCAGCTTTATCAAGTCTCATAAAAGAAAACATTGGAGCTTTAATGGACACAAAATTCCCTATAGGTATGTTCATTAACTTAACTGGAATTTTTCCTCCCATAATTACTTCAGCAGCAATTCGCATTAAATTAATCCCCCGAGATTTAGACACGTAAGGCATACTTCTACTAGAACGAAGATTACATTCGATTACATAAACTTCGTTATTTTTAACAAGATATTGGATGTTAAACGGTCCTTGAATTTTTAATGCTAAGGCGATTTTTCTTGTATAATCTTCAATTTTTGAGATAATTTTACTTGAAACTGTTTGAGGGGGTATTGACATGGTTGCATCTCCGCTATGAATACCCGCATTCTCAATATGTTCTACAACGGCTCCAACAAACACACTTTCTCCATCACATACACCATCACACTCGATTTCCCTTGCGTCTGTAAAAAATTTAGTTATTACAACGGGATATTCGTGTGAGACAGATGCAGCGAGATCAAGAGTATCATTTAGCGTTTTTACATCGTATGAGACTCTCATTGCAGCACCACTTAACACATATGATGGTCTAACGAGTACTGGAAACTCAACCTTTTTTGCAAATTCTAGTGCTTCTTCTTTAGTCGTTAAGGCTTTCCATTCAGGTTGTTTAATATTTAGTTGATCTAATAAAGCGCTGAATTTGCTCCTATCTTCTGCCATATCTATACGAGTTCCGTGTGTGCCTAGAATCTTAATGCTTGCTTTTCTAAAAAAATCAGAATACTTTGAAAATTTAGCAGCCAAGTTATTTGCTATTTGTCCTCCTGCAGAAACTACGATGCCATCGGCTTTTTCGAGTTCACAAATGTCCAATACTCTTTCTCCAGATAATTCTTCAAAATATAGTTTGTCTGATATGTCGTAATCGGTTGAAACTGTTTCAGGGTTATAATTTATCATTATTGCTTGATCAATTCCCAGTTTTTTTAAGCCCCACAAGCAATTAACCGAACCCCAATCAAATTCTACAGAAGCACCAATACGATAAGTTCCTGACCCTAAAACTATGACTTT
>JBHLLM010000439.1:0-3011 GCA_048885575.1 Candidatus Hermodarchaeota archaeon | reverse complement strand
TTTTCTTTGAACTCTTGTTCTTCGGAAAGAGAACTTAAAATGTTCTTTTTAACAGTTTGGGGGGTGATATTGTTAAGTTTATTATATTCTATCTGCTTTTTCCTTCTTCTATTAGTTTCATCAATAGCTTCTTTCATTGCTGAAGTTGTTTTATCAGCGTATAAAATCGCTTTCCCTTCAATATTTCTTGAAGTTCTTCCAATGGTTTGTATTAGAGACCTTGTATCCCTTAAAAATCCTAATTTATCAGCGTCTAGTATAGCAACTAGCTGAACTTCTGGCAGATCAAGTCCTTCTCTTAGTAAATTGATACCCACTAATATATCATGAGTACCATCTCTAAGATGTCTTAAAATCTCGAACCTTTCTACAGTGTCTACTTCTGAATGTAAATAGGTAACCTTCAAGCCAATTTCGGAGTAATATTCCGCTATATCTTCAGACATTCTCTTAGTTAGCGTCGTAACCAAAACGCGCCCTTTGTTTGCAATGACCTTTCTTATTTCGCCAAGTAAATCATCAATTTGATTTTTAGCAGGGCGTATTTCGACAAAAGGATCAACGAGTCCTGTTGGTCTTATTATTTGTTCTGCTGAAATACCTCCACTTTTCTTTAACTCCCACTCACCTGGCGTTGCGCTCATAAATACGATGTATTTAATTTTAGATTCCCATTCTTCAAAAGTAAGTGGGCGATTATCGTAGGCGGACGGAAGTCTCCACCCATATTCTATAAGGTTTTTCTTTCTCGATCTGTCTCCCCCAATCATTCCATGGATTTGCGGAATTGTTATATGGCTTTCATCAACTACAATGAGAAAGTCTTTTGGAAAATAATCGACCAAACACATTGGAGGGCTACCAGGAGGTCTTCTATCTAAGTGTCTAGAGTAATTTTCTACTCCTTTACACCATCCCATCTCCCTCATCATTTCAAGATCAAAGTTAGTTCTTTTCTCTATTCGCTGTGCTTCTGCGTACTTTTTTTCTTTCATAAATTTTGCAATTTGAATTTCAAGTTCTTCTTTTATTGTTTCTAAAGCAATCTCTTTGTTTTCCTCCGGTATGATAAAATGAGTAGCCGGAAAGATTCTACAGTTTGAAATATCTTTTAGTACATTATTAGTTAAATAGTGAATTTCTTGAATTGACTCAATAAAATCTCCAAATAAGGATATGCGAATAGCAGTATCTAAATACGCAGGAAAGATGTCTATAATATCTCCTCGAACCCTCACAGTTCCAGGTTTAAATTCAACATCCTTTCTTTCATAATTCATTAAAATTAATCTTTTTATTATTTCATTTCTTTTAATAGTTTGACCCACTTCAAGGTTCAGAGAAATAGCCGTCCAAATTTTGGGATCACCAATCCCATAAATGCATGAAACTGTCGCTACAATTATAACATCATTCCTTGTTCTTACCGCATGCGTAGCTGCTAATCTAAGTCTCTCAATTTCTTCGTTTACGCTGAAATCTTTCTCAATATATAAGCCGGTGATTGGCATATAGCTTTCGGGTTGATAATAGTCGTAATAACTTACGAAATAATGAACTGCGTTGTCAGGAAATAATTCTTTAAGTTCATTGTACAATTGTGCTGCGAGTGTTTTATTAGGTGCCATAACTAATGTTGGCTTTTGAATTTCCTCAATCATATTTGCAATTGTAAATGTTTTACCCGTGCCAGTCGCTCCAAGCAAAGTTTGAAACCTTTTTCCATTTTTTATATTCTCTGCTAGAGTTTTTATTGCTTCTGGCTGGTCTCCACGAGGTACAAAGTCCGATTCAATTTTGAAATTAGAAATCATAAATCAAAGATCTAAAATTTGAGGTTAATTAAAGATGATGTTAAACTTAATTTATAGCCGATAGGTCTATAGATTTTTTAATCTAACATAACTTATGATTTTTACTAAAAGTAAAAAAGAATAAAACTAGGATGTAACAGTTTCTTCGTGAATATCTTCTGCTCCTTCCTTGGTTCGCACAAGGATTTCCAGCGTTTCACCAACATCAACTGCCCCAATTATACTTTCGAGATTTGTCATAGCAATCGTTAATTGGATTGAGCTATTGCGTCCAATTTCGTAAATAGTTTCAACAAAATTGCTTAAAGCGATAAAAGTGTTGTTCACATAGACGGAATCTATTGTCACATTAAAGGTTCCATTATTTTCAATAGTAATCACAACATTACCAGTATTAGATGCAGTTGTTCCAGAATCGTCAATCTTAACATTATAGAATTGTGAATTCACTATTACAGTGAAATCCATATCGAATTGAGCAGTTGAATTAGTTGTTATTTCAACATTGAGGATATTAGAGGAATTTAACTGTAATCCTGTGATGTTAAAAGAGACTAAAGCGCATTCTTGTACATCTAGTGAGATATCTCCATATTCAAAATTCATATCACTTGCGAAATTTAATTCAGTTGTGGTATTTAGATACAATTTATCCAGTGTTATCGATTCATCACCAGTATTTTTAACCAAGATTTTACCCGTTTCATTAGCAGAGATATATGAAGCCATCTGGCCATCCACATTGTCGATAATTTGGATATCAGGTCTATCAACAATTGTATGAACGAATCCAATATCAGAAGCTTTAGTTTCGCCGTCAAAGTTAGTGGTGACTATTACTCCCAATTCATCGTTTACCTGGATATCGCCGACTTCATCAGGAACTACTACATTTACGGTTCTTTCGTTACCAGGATTCAAATTAAACGAATCAATATCTAAAACTGAAGTCCAAGCACCAGACTTTTTTAGATAAATTGAATCAAGTCCAAGTATAATATTCCCGGTGTTTTTAAGGTGAATATATAAGATTGTAGTGCCATTATCGTAAGTATAGGCATAAGTATTTTCTAAATTTATGGGGATGTGCTTCCTAAAATCGGATTTAAGCGTAATCAACGCTTCTGGAGATGTAATCCTACTATCTTCAAGTATTGAGATTTTAAACCCATCGTAATTTGAAGTAAATAAAATTTC
>JBHLLM010000438.1:0-3015 GCA_048885575.1 Candidatus Hermodarchaeota archaeon | reverse complement strand
ATCCCGAATGATGTTACGTTCGAACGCGTTGATGCAGGGGGCGTGGAATCAGAATGGACATATGTTCCCGATGCCAACGAGAAAAAAGTGTTCTTTCACTTATTTGGCGGAGGATACGTAATAGGAAATCTTGATAGCCGTCGCTGGTCAGCGTATTTATATACAAGAGAAACTAAAATGCGCTGTTTAAATGTAGGATATAGACTTGCACCTGAACATCCTTACCCTGCTGCTTTAGAAGACTCTATTACAGCTTACAAGTGGTTGTTAACACAAGATATTGATCCTAAACATGTTATAATTTGTGGTGAATCCGCAGGTGGGGGTTTAACAATGGCAACGTTATTAAAACTCAGAGATCTAGAGTTACCTATGCCCGCTGCTGCCGTTATGCAATCTCCCTGGGTTGATTTGAGGAGAAGAGGAAAATCCTTAAAAACCTTTTATAAATATGAACCTGAATTAGCCTCATTGGTGAATGTGATAACACTGTTATACGCAGGAAGTAATAATCAAGGAAATCCATATGTTTCTCCTGTATATGCGGATCTTAAAGATTTACCACCACTTTTAATTCAAGCGGGAGGTATTGAAGTCATAAGGGACGATGCGATATTATTAGCAGAACGAGCAAAAAGTTCAGGAGTCAAAGTATCATTAGAAATATATGAGGGAATGACTCATGTATTTCAAAATTACGCTGATAAACTAGAAGAAAGTATAGATGCTTGGAAGAGTATAGCGAAATTCGTTGAAAAATATCTTGATTAATGTAATTTTCTTCAATCTCCATTTTTTTAATTACTCGCTAATTGAGAATACTTGAGTTATTGTTCAAATCTTTTAAAACATAGAAAACTTATATTAGGAAAAGAACTTTATTCACTCAATTTTTGTGAATTAGATTAGAAGTTCAATAGGAAAGTATATTATAATTGAAAGAATTGCTGCAATTGGAAAAGTCAATAACCAAATTGCGATAATTTTCCACAATCCTTTCTGCATTGGGTTATTACTCGCTCTTGATAATCCTACAAATGATGCCACGAGCAAATGAGAGCCCGAAAGAGGAATCTTTTGAATAGTTCCAATAAGCATAACGGCAGCGGTTGGTACTTGCACGGCAAATGCCGTACTTGGCCGAAGTTCCGTTATTTTACCCAGATTTTTAATAACAACTCTTCCCAATACAATTACACCACATGCTAAACCAAAACCAGTCATGATTAATAATAAGATTATATTGATATCACCCCCAGCTCCAACAACTATTCCGACTGCGTTAGAGCAATCGTTTCCTGCCCTAGAAAAGGCTGTAATACAAATTATGATTAAAATTATATACGAATATCTATTCTCTGATCTCTCAAAATCTCGGAATCCTTTTAAGAACTTGAGTTTATGTTTATTGAGTAACTTAACAACGCCATAAGTCACTGTGAAGCCAACTATGGGAGAGGCCAACCACCATATACTCATTTCTAATATTGTATTCCAATTTACACCGCTTCCACCACCTAATAATAACCCTAATCCTATAATTCCTCCTATTGTAGAATGAGTTGACGAAATAGGAAGACCTAAAGCGCTAGATAATATTAACACAATAGCAGTTGAAATTAAAATAGTTAAAACAACAGCATCCTGGTTAATACCAGAAACGCCATAATCTAACAAAAGAATCTTATCCCCTACTGATTTAGCAACACCTTCTCCCAATAACAATGCTCCAGTGATAGCGAAAATCGCAGCTAAGATGAGAATTTGTTTCATATTAAGAATTCGTGATCCATAAAGTGGAGCCATTGTTTCGTCGTTAGCTCCAATTCCAAAACTAATAATTATAGATATTATCAAAAAAATGATGATAATGTATTCTAACGCCATTTTGCCCATCAATCCTTTTCTATCTGCTTGGATATCTTATAATTAATCCTCTTAAATAATCGGATGTTTCCTCTACCCACGAAACAATATCATAAAGATATGTTACTAACTTGGAAGTTAAATATACTTTTGTAGGATCGTCCTTCATTTTGTATAGCTTACCAAGTAGGTTAAACTTTACTTTTCGTGCTTCTCTTTTCCTCTCTTCTATCTCAAATGTTTTCTTATAGGCTCCATCAAAATCTGTTTCAATTAGAATGGCACAATCGAGCAATTGCTCTACACTCTGAGCACAAGCACTACACATACTCCTAAATTCTTCTTTTATCTCCTCATAAAGTTTGAACGGATAGACATCCAAGAATCTGGCAAAAAATTCCATCTTGTCGTTTACTGAGTCAATCATCATGAGGATATTATACCGATCCTCAACTAAAAAAGGAAGCGCCCTTTTGTCTCGAAATAACACTTGAATGTACTTTTCCTTTAGTTCGTCGCATTTTCTTTCTGCTTGAATTACACCTTCTATTGATTCTTTTTTGAGTTTATCGTCAATAAAAGTCGAGAGAGCTTCGTGTAGTAATGCTGAACCGTTTAAAATTTCTGCCAAAAATTCTTTGTTAATTTCGTCTAATTCATTTTTCTTATCTTTTAATAATTTCAAATTAATCACATACCAAATTTAATAAATCTCGTAGTGAGATTATTTAATTTTTTTATATTCTATTTATTGTTTTTTATATAAAAAAGCTTATGTCTTGCATAACCGTTTAGATTCCATTTGTTTTATTTTAGTTATTTAAAATCAGCAACAGCAAAATCTTGTTCGGAATAAAAAAAGTAAAAAAAAATTAAAACAATTCCTTGTCTAAAACAATAGTATCGTCTCTATTTGGTCCTATAGAAATCATAGCAATATCAATTTTAAGCTCTTCTTTAATTGCGCGAAGATAATTTTTCATTGTTTCTGGTAATGAATCATATCCTTGATTGGCAAGTTCAGTCCACTCTTCATCGGTTAGTTTCTTCCAACCCTCGAATTCTCTATAGATAGGGTTGCATTTTTTGATTATTTCGTGATGGATAGGCCAGCTTTCAAGCTTTCTTCCATTTAACTCATATCCAATG
>JBHLLM010000437.1:0-3017 GCA_048885575.1 Candidatus Hermodarchaeota archaeon | reverse complement strand
TCGGAATTTTTAAGTTCTTTTAATTTTTTGACATGACTATTAGTATGAGGCTCTGAAGACGCAATTTCAATTTTAAGACTTTTTGGAATGCTTTTGAAATCATCTAATACAATATGATCTTCAATTTTGGGAACAATAATCGTTAATCTTTGTTTTGATTGCGAAATAATATGCATAATTTCTTCGTTTACTCTTGAGGTGTTCCTTATGTACCAGAAATCATTTTCTTCTAAAGAACCTAGTTTCTTTAAGTAACTCTCTAAAGTTATATTAATTGGATTATTTAAAGCAGCAACCGAATTAACTGAATCATAAATAATTTCTTCAAAATTATCTGAAATTACGGTTTCAAACTTTTTAAGATCATCATCTAATACATCTCGCTTTGACTTAATTAATTCAATTATTGTATTGACTTTCTGTTCGTAGCTATTCAACATGTTAAGTAAAACCATTTGAAAATCGTTCCGAAATTGGAATGTTGAATCAATAATATTATTAAGAGATTCGATGGTCTTTTCAAATTCTTCTTCTATTAATTTATGAAGTTTAGCGGTAAAATCTCCTAAAAACTTATTAAAGTTCTCTTTAAATACTTCTTCTATTACGTCTTTTACAACTTTCTCTGTTTTTTTTAAATCTAAAGATTCAACTTTATTGATTATATCTTTTTTAATACTCGAAATCAATTTTATCAAATATGAAAATTGAGTTTGGGTAATGGTTTTTATTGATAATTGAAGATCTTCTAGTACCTTCTTTACAACTTTTAGATTTTCCATACCTTTTACGATATCATCAATATCTTGTTTCTGAATAATAACATCTTCTTCAATATCTTTCTTTATTTCTTGTGCAGCTTCAGCCATAGTATCTAATTCAATTATTTTGTTCTCTTTAAATAAAGAGCTTAAGGATTTCGATATGAGTATTTGTATTTGATTTTTAATATTATCTAGGTTCGCGTTTATATTACTATAATAATTTAAAATTGGATTAATGGGGGGCAGTGCTAAATATTGCAAAATTGAAAGTGAGTCTTGAGGTTTAACAGGTACGAATAGACCTGATTCAATAAGTTCTTGTATAGTATTAGAAAAATCTTCCTGAGAAATATTTGGAAAAATAGAATATAGTTCAAACGAAGATAATGGCTGTTGACCAATACATCGTATATACAATTCGATTGCTTTATCTGAAAGTTGAATATTTTTTAAAAATTCTTCCATATTGGACTCATTCTGTTTTGCTTTTAATAATAAGTAATATCAATATCTATTTTTTAAAGTTTTTTAGATTAAAAAAAATATTTAAACCATAACTCTCTACACTAAATTATAAAGACTTTAGGATTAAATATTATTATGAGCCCTTACGAGGATATTTTCTTCTACTTAGATTTGACTAAAAACATTTTAAAGAAAAAGGAAGTCATTAAAGCTATAAAGTATTACATTTCTGAAAGAAATAAAACAAATATTAAAGGACATTACGGTTTACTTATCTTTCAAGACGAGGGGAATCCTATATTTATAACAAATAAAAAGGATTCCGATATTATAGAAAACGCCATTGAAGAAAACTGGAAAACTCGTCCTAAGAAGCAATCTTTCTTCGAAAATGGACTCTTCTACATCTTTTCGTATATTGCTGAAACGGTGAGAAAAAAAGCAAGACATAACAGAATAATCGTGATAACTGATACCCCCAGCGATCTATCTGAAGACTATACCGAAGCGCTTTTTGGTTTAGTTTCTAAAATTAAAATAATACCAACTTTCATAGATATTATAAGAGTTTCAGAAAGAGAAGAAAGATTCTTTAGAGATGATGTGAAATTAAATATTTTATCAAGCGATACTAAGGGTGGAATGTTTTACCTATCAGAAAAGAAGGATTTCTTTACTATAATAAAGAGCTTAACAAAATCCAAAGAAATATTAAATTTATTTGAACAAACATCGAATAAATTTCAAATTAAAAAGGAAGACTACGATTTTTATTCTCGCTTAGCCAAGAATTTAATTCCCGCACATCCAGATGATGTAGGACTCAAATGTCATCTTTGCCAAGAAGAAGTTTGTCCTTGTTGCGCTGATATAAATGATACCCTACAACTCTGTGAAAATTGTAAAAGTGCGTTTCATATTTGTTGTATAACTAATTACGCAATACAAAATAATATCGGGATTCCCCATCTTTTCAGATGCCCCAATCCCAAATGTCAAATTCTTTTAAAAATCGATCAAGGGAAAATTGTCGCACCTTATGAAGAAACAACAGAATCAGTTGAAGAATACATAGAAAAGGAAGAAGAGGATACAGAATTCGCAGAAGAATTGGATATAGAAGACAATGAGCAATTTGAGACAGTTCGTTTTCCCCAAGTGTCTCAACGTACTCCTGACATCGCACAAGAAGAAACAGCCGACATAAAACTGCAGAAAGTCAAGATAGGGGGATTTTTTGGAAAGACTTATACCATTAAGAAAGAAGGTGATAAGCTAATATATCAAAAGGTTTCCACACTTGAAAAAGCTAGAAGAGATGAAAATACAGATGAAAAAGAGACTGATATCATTTCAAAACCATATCTTAAAAAAGTAAAGATTCCACAATCATGGAATCCTCCAGTAGAAACTTATGAAGTAGAAAAAAACGAAAACAAGTTAGAATTTTTAAATTGTCCCAGTTGCGGTACCCAAATTAGTGAAAAGGATAACAAAAAACAATCATGTCCTTACTGCGGATATAAGATCGATATTTAAACTTTTTTCGTTCTAACTCCTAAAAATTTAGAATTTTGAAAAATTTAATTACAGCAATGATCAATAAAAATAAATAAAAATTATCTTATTATTCTATGTAACTTCTCTTCAATATTGTATAAAATTAATACAGCCTCTTGATCTTAATATGTTTAAGAAATCGTCAGTGAATTCGGAAGAATTTATATTTTACATTGATCTCATAACAGAATTTATTAAGAAAAAGAATTTTATCAAGAGCCTCGAAAC
>JBHLLM010000436.1:0-3024 GCA_048885575.1 Candidatus Hermodarchaeota archaeon | reverse complement strand
GCTTTCCCACCAACAAGTAGAAAAACTGTTTCAGTTTTAGTGTTTTCCTTTACGATATCATACCATTCTTTGAGGTTTTGAAAACTAGTATATCTTGTAATATCATAGCAAAGTATGCAACCTTGAGCACCCCTTGCGTAATTGGGTAGGAAAAATCGAAAACGACGCTCACCTGCGAAATCCCAAATCTGCAACTTCACGGAAATATCTTCAAAATTCATATCGTACGATGCTAAGTCAGTACCAATTGTAATTTTCATTGGTACAAACTGTCCGGTAATCAATCGTTGTATCATGGTGCTTTTACCTACCCCACCATCTCCTACTACAACGATTTTAAATAGATACTGATGTTTCTGATCTGTTTGCTGCGACATTCCCAAGCAATATTTAGAATTTTATAATAATAATATATTTAGTTTTAATAAATTTTTATCCAAAAATTTATTCATTATTCAAATCTTGGAAGAACTTCTTATTGATTTTTTTTAAATTTTGAATTACATGTTTTCGGTTCTCTTCGGGCAATTCTTCAAAAGAATTGATAATATCGGCAGACTTTATGTGGTTTAAATCTTTATAGATAAAAAAAAGCAAAATACTAGCTATTATAGGGGAAATCCAACTTAGTACTAATGAGAAAATTGGAATTTTTAAAGGTAATGAACTTTCAATCCCCGTACCAGGTAAATAATACTCAAATCCTAAAATTATATTATCATCAATAATTAATACAAAACTAACATTTACAATGTTTAAGAGTATAAAGGTAATTAAATTTGCAATGCTTATTCGTTTAAATTTATTTACTTTTAGAAAAGATAATATTTTATCTGTTTTGCTATTCTTTAATTCGATTGTTATTTGAGCATATTTCCAAACATCGATTAGTATCCAATAAAAACCAAAAGTAAAAAAAAAGGTAAAAAACAAGTTAAAAAACAAAGCATAAGTTCCAATAAGCTGAGGATGATAATACGATTCTGCTCCAATCCAAAATAGTAAAACCAACTGGATTAAAGCTGAAAAAAATAACCGATTTGCGTGTTTTTTTTCCAGTCCAAGAGGATTATATGTAATAAGATTAAATTCTAGAAAGATTCTATATTTATTCGAATTAATAATTCTAAAAAAGAGAGAATAACAAAATGTAATGATGGGAAATAAAAATAGAAAAATGTTATTCCAAGACTGAGAGAGGGTAAATAAATACATAATCACAAATATAATAGCATCTCTAAGTAAAGATTCATCAAGTAAATCTCTAAGATTTAAAAAATCATCATTAGAATTATTTTCATTCATTTTTTTATTAAAAGATAGCATTAATAAATAAACTTATATGGTCTTTACAAATATAAATTCTAAATTAAACTTAAATCTATAAGAAAATTCACGATTTCTGTTTATGAATTATTCAAATTTCTTTCCGTATGAGCAATATAGGCAAGATCAGGAAAGTATTATTATTCAAATTGAAAGGGCCTCAGCAGAAAAAAAGAATTCTTTACTATCAGCTCCAAATGGGACGGGTAAGACAATTATTGCTTTAAGCGCGCTGTTACCTTTAGCTTTAAAAAATAATTTAAAAATAATCTATCTATGCCGCACTCATTCCCAGAATACAAGAATAATTAAAGAACTCACAAAAATATCCAAACTTTTAATAAATAACAATCTTAATATCAAGGTAAACGGTCTTTCTATCAGAGGAAGGAACGAGATGTGTCTAAACGAGATTCTCCTATCACTAAAACTTAATCCTCGAGACTCAATGGCCGTGTGTGGAGACCTAAGAAAAAATAAAAGCTGTAAACATTTTCTTAACTTATTAAAGAAAAAAGATATGTACGATAATCCTATCAATATAGCTCCCGATTTACTAAATAAACCAGTTGATGCTGAAGATTTAATTCGTTTTTGTAAAGAAAAAGAGTTATGCCCTTATTTTTTAAGTAAATTTCTGTTAAAAGAGATGAAAATAATAATATGTAATTATCAGTGGATTTTCAATCCTTTTATTCGTCAAAATTTCTTACAATTTATAGATAAAGAGCTTCGTGACTGTATATTAATCCTTGACGAATGCCACAATGTAATTGATATGGCAACAGAAGTTAATTCTGATAGGATTACACCCTACTTACTTAGATTATGCTTGAAGGATTTAGAGATTTATCGTTCACCAAGCATTATGCAGACATTTGTAAAGGTTCTCTTAAATCATTTAGACAAAAAAAAGAAAAATCTAAACGCTTTGGAAAAAGCAATTGATGCAGAGAAACTTTTAACTCGACTTTCTTCGGTGATGCATTTCTCAAACCTGAATGATTTTAAAAATTTTATTGAAGAACTTCAAGATTTTAGCGTATCTCTCCACGAAGAAAAATTAGCTAATGGAGAAGTCTCAAGAGATTATTTAGGATCTCTTGCGGAGTTTTGGATAAAATGGATGAAATGTTATCTACTAGATAATTATTTCTTCAGCTATAATCTTAAACAAGCTAAGGGAAAGTCTGCTATTTCAATGGAAATCGTTGCTTTAGATCCTAGAGAAATTGCGATCCCTATACTAAGAGAATGTTATACTAGTTTGCATCTATCGGGGACGGTCAATCCATATGTTTATAACAATTTAATGGGGTTACAAACTAGCGGAAAAGGATATAAAGGTATTGTAGCAGATTCACCTTTCCACAAGAAAAACATAAAGGCATTAATTATAGAGGGAGTTGACACTCGCAGAGAGAATCGGAGTGCACCAATGTTCAGAAAGATGCTTACTAAAATTAATGAAGTACTTTATTGTACACCTGCAAATGTTGGAATTTTTTGTGCTTCCTATAGAATTCTTGACGAATTAATTAAAAATGGCATTGAAACTATAGTTAATAAGAATAAAAAACAGCTGTTTATTGAAGAACCAGGCCTTTCTGCTTCAGAAAACGCTTTCCTTGTAAACGAATTCAAATCAATGGCAACTACTACAAAAAATGGAGCCGTTTTATTAGGCGTGTGCGGAGG
>JBHLLM010000435.1:0-3025 GCA_048885575.1 Candidatus Hermodarchaeota archaeon | reverse complement strand
TTGAGTTGAAGTGTACCATTCTTAACTAAGTTAACAATATTTGGATAGTCCACAGGGCGGCAACCGAGACTTCCCATTATTTCCATTTCTCGAAACATTACGCGGCCAATATCAAATCCATCCCAACGTTTAGGAGAATATCCTACAGCTACCAAACGCCCTCCTGTGCGTAAACTATTAAATGCTTGCTTCATTGTTGTTGGGTTCCCAATTGCTTCAAAAGCTATATCTGCACCTCCTCCAGTTATTTTTCTAATAGCTCCCACTATTTCTCTATCATCTTTGCCTTTAGCATTAATAGTTTCAAAAGCACCTATTTCTTTGGCAATCTCAAGCTTTTTTGGGACAATATCGACTGCTATTGGTAAACCACCAGCTGCTTTAATATTTTGAACGACATTTAAGCCAATTCCACCACAACCAATCACCACTGCCCAATCACCAGGTCTTACTTGACCTCGATTTTTTACGGCATGAAAAGGTGTTGAAACAGCATCTGAAATAATACAACTTTCTTCTAAAGACATTTCGGAGGGTAGAGGAATTATATCTTTTATAGGAACTTTAATTTGTTCTGCAAATCCACCATCAATATGGTTTCCAAGCATTTTTTGATTAAGACAAATATTTTCTCTTCCTGTTCTACAATTAACACAATACCCACAGGAAAGCACAGCAGGGATAATGACATGATCTCCTACTTTGAAAGTTTTTACATCCTCGTTTATTTCTTTGACCTTTCCTGAGATTTCATGTCCCAGTATAAGAGGTGGTTCTTTAACAGTTGGTACACCATGTTCTAAATATCCAAAATCTGTATGGCAAACACCACATGCTTCTATCTCTATTATTGCTTGACCTAACTCACCAGAAATATTTGGGTCAGGATAATTCTCATCTACTCTTAATGGTTCTTTTACTTTTTCAAAAACGGCTGCTTTCATTTCAATTTCCTTCTTTTTGTATTATTTTTAATATAATTTAAACATAATCATTATTAATTTTAAGAAAATTATTGATTCTGCCAATTGGGTGATCTTTTTTCTAAAAATGATCGTAATCCTTCATTTGCATCATGTGTAGCCATTAATTCTTTAAGATAAAATTCTTCCACTTTATTTAATTGAGTTTCAAAATCAAAATCTACAGCAACATTGAATGCTTTTTTAGTATAGTGTAAAATAATAGTACTCAAATCATTAAGCTTTTCAATAAATTTAGAAAACTCTTGTTCATATGATTCAATAGGGAACACATAATTTGAAATACCAAGTTGATGAGCTTCTTTAGCATCAATAATTTCTCCTAGCATGATAAGTTCAAATGCCTTTTTATTTCCAATAATTTGGGGAAATGTTAATACCGCAAGTGGGGGAAATACACCTAATTTGATTTCGGGTTGCCCAAATTTTGCTTTATCCGATGTAAGTACAATATCACAGAATATTGCAATTTCACACCCTCCACCGAGAGCAGCTCCTTTAATACTTGCAATTGTTAGGCATTTTAATTTATTAAGGTTTCTAAAAATTCTATGGAATTCCTTAATCATTATAGGAGCTTTATCTCCTATATGATCACCAATATCAACTCCCGCGGAAAAAGCTTTACCAGTATGATCAAAGATAACCGCTTTTAAAGATTGATCTTCTAAAAATCCTTCAAGAGCTTCATTAATTTGTTCCATCATTTTAATAGTCAGAATATTGAACGGACCATTGTTCAAAATTATTTTTCCAATATTATGAGCATTTTCTACAATTATTAATTCATTTCCCAACTTTTTTTCACCCTTTATGGGCCAATAAGTTCTCTTAAACTACTAGCATTATTCTTTTAAAAAAAATTTTAATTTATAGTTTGGTTCCACAATTTCCACAAAACTTGAAATCAGAAGGTATGTTTTTAGCGTTACAAGAAGGGCATGATATAGAGGGTGGACCCCACAAAAATTCAGGATGAAGACTTTCTCGTACACCTCTATAATTTGGTGGACGTTTCTCTACAAATGCTGACATTCCTTCAAGAGGCTCCCATGAAGCATAGTGAATTGATAACCAATCTTTCGCATGTCCAATGGTTTGATGCCATACAAAATCCTTCCAAAAATTAACTTGTTGTTTTGTATATCTCATACATTCCGGAAACTTATCGATGAGCTTCTGACTCATTTTATCAACAGCATCATCTAATTCTGCGTAAGGGACTACTTCGTTCACTAAACCCCATTCTAATGCTTTTTTTGCGGAGATTTGTTCACACAAATATAAAATCTCCCTAGCGCGTCGATCACCAACTATTATTGGTAACCACTGGGTTGCCCCTCCACAAGCCACAGAACCTACACGAGTTCCTACTTGTTGGATAGTAGAGTGTTCAGCTGCGATTGCTAAATCACAGGCCATTTGCCATTCATTCCCTCCACCCGCGACGATTCCATTGATTCTTGCAATAGTAGGTTTGCCAATATTGCGAAAAACATCATGAGCTTCTTGAAAAATACTCATCCATTTCCAATATTCGGCGGGTTGGATGGTAAATCTCTCTCTATACTCTTTTACATCACCACCAGTACAAAAAGCTTTATCACCTGCCCCAGTTAAGATAATAACTGCAACTTTATTATCCCAAGCGGCATCATGAAACGCTTCAATCATTTCCATTAATGTAAGTGTAGAATATGCATTATACACTTCTGGACGATTAATCGTAACTTTTGCTTTCCAGTCTTTCTTTTCATAAATTATTTCTTTAAAATCAAAATCTTCAGAATTCTTTGGGACAAAATTTGGTTCATTTGTATAAGTCATTACTAACACATCTATACTTGATTTTTTTGATTTCTATTATTTTTATTATTATTTTTAGATAATTTTACAAATTCATTTAAAATTTGTTAATAGAAAACATATCGTGGGAATAAAATTCCACTAAAAACGCAATTCAGACGGAATATAAAAAAGAGCAATGTTTAAACTAAACATGATCATTATATCTAATGTAGATTCAAGAAAGAAAAAAATAA
>JBHLLM010000434.1:0-3027 GCA_048885575.1 Candidatus Hermodarchaeota archaeon | reverse complement strand
TGGTTTAATCACTTGGAATTGTTTATTAATGACAAAGTCGAATGGGATATTGAAGGTTTTGCAGTATTCATACAGAAATGGAACGATTTCCTCTTTTTCTTTTTCGCCGTATTCCACAATCTTAGCGCCAATGCCTAACTTTTCCTCTAATTTCATATCTGTTCTTAAGTAAATAGTACCTCTATGAATTCCAGTTCCTAACTCATTACCACAAATAGGTTGGTTATTATCAACAACAGAACCATCTGACAGAAATTTCATACCTAGCACAATAATTATTCCACCTGCCATGTATTCACCTAAAAATTCCTTAGCAGTACCCCCGATAATTATAATAGGGAATTTCTTCTCATATTCTTTCA
This sequence comes from Candidatus Hermodarchaeota archaeon, assembly GCA_048885575.1. Taxonomy (GTDB): domain Archaea; phylum Asgardarchaeota; class Lokiarchaeia; order Sigyniarchaeales; family SOKP01; genus SOKP01. Next base: position 2,665 of record JBHLLM010000434.1, on the reverse strand, counting down.
TATGAATCCCAACTCTGTAGCCTACATCGCCCTTAATATATATAGTTCCTCCTCTCGCTGCCAGGCCGATTACATCTCCACCATCTCCATTAATTATCATAGATCCGTCATTCATAGTGTTCCCTACTTGATCTTCGCAATTTCCATTAACAGTGATTCTAGGACCATCCATAAAGATTCCTAAATCATTTCCTGGAATACCGTTAATTATTATTTCAAAGTTACCTTGTAACGCAGCACCTATGAAGCGTTGTCCACAAATGTTATGTAAAATAATTTTTTTGGAATTTTTAAGTACGTTTGCATGTATCATAGCATTTAAATCTCGATAATCGATCGGTTCTCCATTTGGAGCTGCATCTATTTCTGATATTTCATCAGAAGCGATCTCGTAGATTTTTTCTTTAACTTCATTTATAATCATACTTTATTCACCCGCGTGTTTTACTCCTAAAATTTCCGCTATTCGCGGATTTGGACCAATGTATCTTAATCGATCCCTATTTGAACGGAGCGACTCTACTGAATCAATACCCATCGCTCCTAAAACTTCTTTTAACTCTTCATTCCAAGAATGAAATAGATTTATAATCCTTTTCTTCGCTATATTTATATCTAATCTTTTGACTAAATATTCTTGCTGGGTTGCAATTCCCCATGAACACAGACCTCTAAAACATTGCTGACAAACTCTACAGCCCATTGCGATCAATACAGGTAAACAACACATTGCCACATCCGCACCTAAGGCTATTGCTTTTATTAAATCAGCAGAATAACGAATTGAGCCTCCGGCAATTAAAGTTACTTCCTCTCTTAAATTTTCCTGTCTGAGTCTCTCGTCTACAGCAGCAATAGCTAGCTCAATGGGAATTCCTGCATGATCTCTTATTATTCTAGGGGCAGCACCAGTTCCGCCTCTAAATCCATCAAGAGTTAAAAAATCTGCTCCACCTCTTACTATACCGACTGCAATTGGTGCGGAATTATGAACTGCTGCTATTTTTACCCCGACAGGAACTTTATATCTAGTTGCTTCTTTTAATGCAGCAATTAATTGCGCTAAATCTTCAATTGAATAGATATCATGATGAGGATAAGGAGATAATGCGTCGCTTCCTTTTGGAATCATTCGAGTTTGAGCTATTAGACTATTGACTTTCTCTCCTGGTAAATGTCCACCATGACCGGGTTTTGCGCCTTGACCAATCTTTATCTCTAAACCGGCTGCATTGCTTAAGTAATTAATATCTACCCCAAATCGTCCCGAGGCAACTTCAGCAATGATATTTGGAGCATACTCGTAAAAGTCAGGATGTAGCCCACCTTCTCCCGATCCAGCTATAATATTTAATTCTCGTGCAGCTTGGTATATAGCTTGACATGCGTTATAACTAATCGATCCTAAACTCATATGTCCAACCATAATAGGCATATCAATTTCAAAATTGGGGAAAATTTGAGTTTTAAGCGATACATCAGTTAGATCATCAAATTCCACAACAAATTCAAGTTTTTTCGGTTTTCGACCGAAAAATATCTTGGTTTCAATAGTTTCCCTGAGAGGGTCAATGCTGGGATTAGTTACTTGACAAGCGTCAAGAAGGAGATCATCAAATACCGATCTGATGGGTCTATCGTTTCCTGTCGCAGAAAGTAAAACTCCTCCATTACCAGATTGAGCCCAAATAATATTACGTATTTTTCTCGTGTAATTCCCGTGAGGAGGTAAAAATGACTCGCTTTTTGAAATGTGGATAGCTTTTTCAGGGCACATAACAACGCACCTTTGACAAGCAACACATTTATCGCTTTCGGCAACAATCCGTTCTCCATTGAAAGAAAAAACCCCAAAAGAACAATTCATCAAACACCTTTTGCATTTTTGACAATCTTCTCGATTAATGTTCACTTTATAGTAAGATACGATTTCATGTGCGATTACCATTTATATCACCCCCACTGGTGCAATAGTTCTTTTTTTTAGAGGATGTTCAATACCTTTTTTTATTAATCCTTTCCCTAGTTTAGCGATAACAGCAGTTCCGCTTTTCGGGTGCCAAGTTTCTTTTAAATCAAAGTTATTGTTATTAAGCATTAATCTTTTAAACGAAGCCTCTTCACTGCTCATGTAAACCGTGTTTTCATCCTCAGAAATACCAACAACCAATGGACGCAATTTTTTTCTGTCAGATAACCCCATCATCGTTGGTATAGGATCTGAATTTCCGACAACTATAGAAAATGGGCCATTTAACATAGCACTCCTATAAGTCGCTCTAAGACTTTTAATAATCATTTGAGATTTTCTATCAAGTTTCTCAATCTCTTCAAATAATGGAGGTGCTAATGCAATCGTCGCAATTGATATTGGGATTTTATGCCTTCGGCATAATAAATCAATTAAGTATGCGATAACTTCAGTATCAGTAAACAAGGTGCATTTATAACCAAACGATTCTAAATATCTCCTATTCGTACCATAGGAAGTGATTTCACCATTATGAATTACAGAACAATTTAACAAATTAAATGGGTGAGCTCCACCCCACCATCCAGGCGTATTTGTAGGGAACCTCGAATGTGCCAACCACATATATGCTTTATATTCTTTAACTTTATAGAAATCTGCTATCTCATGTGACCAACCATTTCCTTTAAATAC
>JBHLLM010000433.1:0-3035 GCA_048885575.1 Candidatus Hermodarchaeota archaeon | reverse complement strand
TAGTTAAGTCGTATATAAACTTCCTTAGAATTTTACGATTTGATAATGCAAGAAGAGAATCAGGGATAATGTATCCAAGTCTTCCATTTTCTTTTAAAATTTTTATCCCTAATTCAATGAAAATCTGATAATAATCGTATTGACCTTGATTTGTTTTTAGGGAGAGATTTTCAATGAAATTTCTATAATCCTGTGGAATGGCTCGAATAAATAAATAAGGAGGATTTCCTACAACATAGTCATATCTCCTACTAAATTTGAATTGAAAAGTATCTTTATTGAAGATATTGAATATGGGTATTTCGTAATCGATCTCTTTTTCAATTAACATCTTAAAAAGGTCAAAAAGTGTGAAATAAAAGTTGATTTGGCATAATAGGCAAGCGATCGGGTTTATGTCAATTCCATAAATATTATTTTTAACTGTATTGATAATAATCATTGCTTGCTTGGGAGAGATGTCCTGATTATATCTCATATCTACTCGATATTTTAATTTTTCAGAAAGAATTTTCACCGCTCTAGTTAAAAAACTCCCAGATCCGCAACTTAAATCTATTATTTTCTTATTTTCAATATTCTGCTTAACAGTATATCCAACTCTATTTAATATATAGTCTACTATGTGAATAGGAGTGAAAAATTCGCCCATTGTTTTTCTATGGGAATGGGGTACTATTTTTTCGTATGAGTTAGCGAGTGTATCTAAATAAAAACTGTGGTTTTCATTTTCTATAAAATAATTAGTCTCGTTAGGATCAATTACAAAAAAATTTTCAACTGTTCTATAAATAAAATTGTTTACTTTATTATCATTTAAACTGATTCCATACCATTTCATTAAAGCTGGTATTATTTCCTTTTCAATCAGAAAATCTTTAAAATTATTCATAAAGTATGCTCAAGAATAGTATCAGGTAAATAAAATTTTATCTTACTTATACTTCTATCTAACCAGAATAAAGTTTTATATTTAATTAAGAGTTCTTTAAGATTATGGAAATCAGGAAAAGAGAATTGATTAACTTTAAAGAGAGAAAATTCCCAGAAAATGTTTGTTTTCGCCCAATCGGGATAATACACTCACCATTTACAAGTTTAACGGGAATACCTATCCAGTCAATCATGTCAACTGCGAAGGGAGAGATAGAAATTTTTTACCAATATCAAGATGCTTTAAAGAACTTAGATGGGTTTTCACACATTTTTTGTTTATATTTTTTTGATATGGTAAAACAACCCGTCCCACTCCAGTCGAAACCTTTTTTAAAAGATGAAGTCATGGGTGTATTTGCAATACGCACGCCCTTTAGACCAAATCCTATAGGATTATCAATATTAGAACTTATTGAAATTAAAGATAATATAATACTAGTAAACAATTTAGATATTTTAGACAAAACGCCTGTAATAGATATCAAACCCTACGTACCTCAGTTCGATAACCAAAAGACAAAGAAAATCGGATGGTTAGAAGGTAATATAAGTAGAAAACTAAGTTAATAAACTTTAATTAACAAAAAATCATGTAAAACTTCTTATAAAGTGCTAGTCCATATTATGTTTAAATAATAATAGAGTCATTTTTCTTTAACAAAAAAGTAATCGAAATTCTAAAATTAGATTTCCAATAAATTAGATGATTGCACTCATATTCATTAGTATTTTTGTGACTATATTTATACTTGGTTTTATATTTGTTATATTAAACAGGCAGAAATATGAGTCTGAATTAGGATTAGTTATTACTGTTATAATTTACTTTGTAAGTGAAATCATTTACTTTATATCATTTAATTTATCAACTGAAATTCTATTCGATATCAACTTGGCATTAACGTTTTGGTATATTTCAATTATTACAAGAAATTTTTCTATAGGAATCTTCTTATCAGTTCATAATCTCGAGTTAAATAAGGATAGCAAGGTAAGATTTCTTCCAATTCTTATTTATATCTTTTTAGGAGGAATTGGTCTTAGTTTACTCTTTATTCCTAATTCTTTTGTAGTTAATGAATTAGGGTTTGAATACCTCTATTTATTAAATAATATTGGATTATTAACCTCAATTATCATTTATAATTTTTGTATAGTTTTGGTCTCTTGGATCATACAAATTAGGGGTTATAAGAACTATGCTGAAAGAAAATTAGGGAATATATATTATATTTTTATGTTTCTTCTTAATTTAAGTGTTTTATTTTATGTTCTTTATCTCTATAGTCCAAATTTGTATTTTAAATTATTTCATTCACTTTTATATCTGCTTTTTATAGGATATTTTATCTTTACTATTATCAAAAAACCTAGCCTCTTTGCAGTTTTTACAAATAAAATTTATGATTTTATCATATTCCATAAATCAGGTATATTACTTTATTCCTACAACTTTCAAACAAGAGAAGAAATTGACGATAATCTTTTAAAAGGGAGCATTTTAATTGGAATTAGTCATATCTTATCGAATTTATCGAATTTAGAAACACAAGTAACTTATATTAAAATGGAGGAGCGTGCTGTTGTCTTTAATTTCGACAATCAATTAAGTTATGCTATTTTACTTATAGCAAAACACAAGAATAAAATTCTAGAAAAATCTATTGAACTCTTTATGAAAGAATTTTCAGCTCTCAATAAAGATAGTTTAAAAGAATTAAGCGGTTTAATAGATGTATCTATATTTAAAAATGCTAAAGAGCTAATTAAACAGTATTTTCGTCACTTTATTACTGAGAAATAATTAAAAACAAAAGTGTCTTCTATTAAAAGAAACAAGTATTTTTTGATTTCTAAGTAATTGAATCAAACCGTTTTAATTATGAATTATATAACTCCTATATCAATATTTATTGGTTATCTTTTCATAATATCCTTAAGTTTAATATTAACAGGTTACATAATTAGAAACCGGAAGAAATATGGAACACCTTTCATGGGTTTATTAATTGCTGCCGTAGCTTTTATGTTAGGATGTATTCACGCTACATTTTACACACTTTCGGTTATTTTTTTCATCTCAGAACAGATTAATATTT
>JBHLLM010000432.1:0-3039 GCA_048885575.1 Candidatus Hermodarchaeota archaeon | reverse complement strand
ATAGCCTACGGCTGCTGCAGCTGAGGCTGGCTGAGCAGGTGCTGTAGAAATTGCTTTTTGGTCCATTTCAATTGCCATAACAATTACCTTATCTATTCCTCTAGGTAAATCAATTGGAGTTTCTAATATAGAATTGGATACATATCCTTTTCTAATAGCTTCTTTTGAATTTGTTTCGCTGGTCGCTGTTGGTCTTACAAATCCCGTTTTGTAGACCCATTTCTCGTCAATATCCGCAATACCTACAAGCGATGCTCCGTAGAATTTTGCCGCTTTCTTAATCTTCTCCGTAAACGCTTTTAAATCTTTGACAAGATATTTTTTTTTCATCCAGTCTACACCATATCCTATATCGATTAATTCTTCTCTGTTCCAACTAAAAGCGAAAGGAAATTTCTCGTAAACGGTCCAACCCGCAGCAACCAAAGCAAAATCAATCCGAGAATAACCATCTTCACCGGAATTAATATGATTATTTATATTGTATTCAAACATTTTCCCATAAGTAGGTAGAGTTTTATCCCATAATCTCCTATAGATCATGTTATACTTCTGTTCGAACCGTTTGTAAGATGCTTCGTTAATTTCATATGGTATTATTTTATGCGATGGCATTTCAATCCTTTATTACTTTTTTCTTTTTTCGTGAAAAGAGTTTAGTGTATTACTTATTATTTTAAAGCATGAAATATAAAATTATGAGAAGAAATTTATAAGTAAAAGTATCATCTATTTCTCTATGCCGATATTTATTCTTGCAACTAAACTTCAAAATCCTAATTTAGTAAAAAATCGAAAGGAACACGGCGAAGAATTCTTAAGATTAGTTAAGAATAAAGTTCCAAATGTTAAATGGATTACACATTATGCAATACTAGGACCTTATGATTTTATAGATATCTTCGAAGCTGATAACGAACATCAAGCAGCAAAGGTCTCTCTACTCTCCCGAACAGCAGGCGCTGCTTTTGCTGAAAGTTGGACTGCGATTAAATATCCCGAGTTTCTTAAATTAGTAGAAGATTTAGAGTAAGAGAAGTCTAATTCAATTATGAGTAGGTTTATAGTTCAAATAGGATCAGGTATAGATCAACATGGACATAATGACGATTGTACAAATGCTGCGGTAAAAGCGATTAAAAATGCGATCTCAAACAATTGTCTGACCGGTTTAATAGAGATTTGTGGTCTGAAAGAAGCAAATGCTCTTCAAAAAATGAATGTTCATGTAAAAATTGGAGCCCCTTATCCCAATAACATTAAGGAAGAAAAATTATTAAAAGCCATACCATTTGGCACAAAATCTATTGAGGTTGAAAAAGGGGGATTAGTAGCTAAAGGAATAATGATTAAAGAATTAGGAGATTCGTCTGATAAAATAATTGTATGTAACGCAGCTGTAACAGTTTCTATTAAATAATAAATTATAACTTCAGACTTTAGATGATGGTAAAAAATGGTACATAGATGCAAATGGGCAACAAACGAAGAACTGATGAAAGAATATCACGATAAAGAATGGGGAACGCCTCAACATGACGATAAAATGCTCTATGAGCTCTTAATATTGGAAGGTATGCAAGCTGGTTTAAGTTGGAATACAGTCCTTAAAAAAAGAGATAATTTTAGAAGGGTTTTTGATAATTTTGACTATACTAAAATTATAAAGTATAGCGAAAATAAAATTGAAGAATTAATGCAAAACGAGGGTATAATTCGAAATCGATTAAAAATTCAATCTGTAATCACTAACGCTAAATGCTTTATCGAGGTTCAACAAGAATTTGGAACTTTTGATAAATATATATGGGCTTTTGTTAACAATAAAACAGTTCACAATTCGTGGAAAAAACTAGAAGAATTGCCTTCAAATACTGCTCTTTCTGATAAAATCAGCAAAGATATGAAAAAAAGAGGATTTAAATTTATTGGAACAACTATAATATATGCCTTTTTACAGGCTATTGGAGTTGTAAACGATCATACAACTGATTGCTTTCGATACGACGAATTGGTTAATTTACCTTAATTTTACGATAAATTTTCTAAACCTATTTCCTTTTCTGCATACTTTTTCAACGCAATCCATTGGGCTTCAGATGTCCCATAATATTTAAAAACTGCGATACCCAAGCCAAAATTGAATCCTCTCATCTGTTTTAACATTTCTTCTGAATTACATTCAACAGAATTTGTTACTGCTAACACGGGGCTTTTAAATTCGTGAATTCTCTTCTTCATATTCCTCATATAATACCAATAGAAAAAATCCCCTACTTTTCTCCAATACCAACCGTCATCTCGCGTTCCCATTAAGTAAGGATATTCCATTGGGGATGCAATATCTAAAATTGAAGATAATTTCGTCCAGTCTTGCCCCAATCTTTTTTGTGAAAACATTTTCTTAGGTCCTGGAAGGCAAAACCATCCTGAAGTACACTTCTTATCTGAGGTTTTTATAGCGATTTGAAGTTTTTGGGCATATTCTGCTATTGTCTCTGACTTAAAATCGTACCATTCATGACTTTTCAATATTTTAGCTTTAATTCCATAATTTTTAATAAATTTTTTTCTACATCGATCGCAGCAGCATAAATCAGTAAAAGCTCCATCATATCTGATATAATCAGCAAAGAAACCACTTACTGAATAGTTCTTTACTACTTCTTCTGTTAAATCTAAAAGATAATCAACATGTTTACTATTAGGACACATAAAACTCGTGGTAGGGATATATCCTCTTCCTCTAGTGCCTTTTGCTTTCCCTTTTTTTTCGTCAATCTTTTCAGTAAGACAAGGTACCTTTTTTTTATAATCTATAAATGACACACCCTTAGGCAAATCAACTCTCATCTCTCCTTCGTTATGAGTCGATATTTCCCCCTTCTTGTAGTGAATTCCTGAATTTTTACCCGTTGTCCCATGAATACTAACGCGCTCTGGATGAATTATTCCTTGGTAAGCATCATTCATGCTCGTAAAAGAAACCATTATTTTGATATTTCGATCTTTACCAGCTTCGCAAAATTCTCCTAAAAT
>JBHLLM010000431.1:0-3040 GCA_048885575.1 Candidatus Hermodarchaeota archaeon | reverse complement strand
TTTTCATCCCAATACGCTTAAAATGGAGTTATTCGTACCACTTATTAAAACTTACTTTGTAGAAAATGGAGGATTTCACGTTCAATTTAATGTGGTTGGAAAAGAAACTCTATGCGATGCCCAACAAAATCCTGAAGAATACCAAGGATTAGTAGTAAGGATAGCAGGATATTCTGTTCTGTTTACAGAATTATCAAAAAACGCACAAGACGATATTATAGCTCGAACGCAGTTTTAAATAAATCGAGATACAATTAATTTATTTATTCGAATTAAAATCAAAAAAATTTTTAGTCTGTCATTATTTTTTATTGTATAAATAATGATAATAATGGGCCTGTAGATCAGTCGCAGATCGCTTGCTTCGCATGTAAGAGGTCACGGGTTCAATTCCCGTCAGGTCCACTCTTATTTTTAGGTGCTGTATTATAATCTTTTAACTTTCCTTTGAAATCGAAAAATTAAATCCTTAATCATTATTATTTCCAAGACCTAATTGCGAAATCATCATTCTTTTCAGTTCTTCCTTATTTTTAGGCAGTCCAAACATGTCTGCGTATTTATCAGTAGTGCTTAATTCAGCGGATCTTCCTTTTTTTACTGCTGTTATTAATTCATTATCTAATAAGTATTTGATATGCTCGTAAGCACCACTCCCCCTTAATTTAATAATGGTTGACTTTAAGATTGGTTGTTTCAGCGCAATTACAGTAAGGGTTCTTAGATAGCGCTCAGCAATTGCACCCCCTTTAGCAAATTTGGAAACTGTCTCAGTAAGTTCAGGTCTTAGTTGCATTTGATATTTTTCTCCAATTTGGGCAACAATTAAAGCCCCCTCACGCTCTAAATAGTCAAAAGCAAGTATTTTTACAAGTTCTTCCACTTCCTTTTTTGGGATTTCTAATTTAGTTGATAATTCTTCTACATCTAAAGGTCTACCAGCAGCATAAAGTGCACCTTCTATTAAATTTCTCCGTAAAACTTTTAGCTGTAATTCTAATTCTTCTTTCGTGGGTTCTTGAAACAGTTGGAATTTAGCTGTATCATCTCCCGTAATTTCGGTATTTTGTACATTTAAACTTTCTTCTGAGGGCTTTAGAAGTAATGAATCTACCTCCTCAGTAATTAATTGTTCTTCAATATTCTCTTGGATATCTTCTATATCCAAATCTTCTTTAAAATAATCCTTGAGTTTTTCTTCGCTTTCTAGAATGTTCTTATTATCTTCTAAATAACTTTCTTCTTGAGGAATCTCTTCACCATTAGGCTCACCTGAGTCTGAATTTTCATCCATTTCGGCCTCAAATTGATTTTTCTGTTCTTTTTCATTATTTTCGTTCAGTTTCTATCACCAAAAATTAGTATTTTGGTTTAGCTTTTTACTTTTATAGAGAAATCCTTAAAATCTTCGTCTTGATAAAGCTCTAGCTTATTACCCGTCGAGAGGAACATTAAAGCTAAAAACATGCGCACGAAGGCAAATTTCTTACCAATATCACTTTCTTCTTCGGAATTTATAATTTCTGCTATTTTAAAAAAAGATGTTTCTTTATTGTCAAGTTGAATTTTAGATTTGATTCGATTATACCAAGATTCATGTAATTCTTCTACAGTTTGGTCCCTCCCGCTAATATGTTTTAATAGTTCTTTTGGTAGTTGAGCCTTAGATTTCATTTGAGCCCGCTGATCTTTTAATTCGTCTCTTCTCATTCTTCTACGCCTTAACTTTTCTTTGTTTTGCATTGTCTCAATTATAGCAGATCTCATAGCTTCAAATAATTCTTCCTTAGTGCTTATTAACATTTTAGGTTGAATAGGCTGAGCTAAAGTTTTGGGAATCGATCTACCGTGACTTTCCCGAAAACGTTCTAACTCTTCTTTTTTTTGAATTTGCTCTTCCTCCCTAATTATACTAGATATTTTGTAATGATGCAAAATTGCTGATGTCTTAAGCGCAATTCCTGAAATCTTGTAATTAATTAGTTCTTCGTGGAGCATATTATTAAAAAATTTGTCTACTAGTGATGATAAGTCATAGAATGCAACATTGGACTCCTTCGCTACTTCTGGGTCCAATAAACTAGAATAAGGAGGTTTCTGCCAAAATTTGAGCTCCATCTTTTCTTTGTGGATTAAGGCTGGATCTTCTTCTTCACCAGCAATTAATTCTACTTCTAATTCCTTATCCAAATCCTCATCTTCCTGAGATCTATCTACAAATTCTGGATGAGAAGCAATTTTTTCAATAAACTTCACAATTTCGTTTTTCTTTGATTTTGTGGGAAGTTTAATATGATTCTTGTGTGCAAAATCTCTTAGTTGTTTTAATGTCCATTCACTAAAGTTATATTTTTTCTCCTCGCCTTTATTTTCTGATATAGTTTTTCACCTTAAGAATCTATTTCTTATTTTTGGATTCAATTTTCCTCAATATTAGGAGGTATGTCAGGAAGTTCAAGCAGCCTTTTAGCTTCTTCTTCTAAATCCACGCTAAAAATGTCCGTTATTCCACTTTGTTGCATAGAAACGCCGTATATCCTATCGGAATTTACAATATTCTCCTCTCTGTGACTGATGACTAAGAATTGTGCTTCACGCGCAAGCTCCTTTAAAAGCATCGAGACTCTATGGACATTAGGACCATCAAGGGCTGCATCGATCTCATCCATAATATAAAAAGGAGCGGGATAGAATTCCTGTACCGCAAAGATGAACGAGAGAGCTACGAGCGTTTTTTCACCTCCACTGAGAATTTCCAAACTAGAGATTTTTTTCCCTCGGGGTCGAGCTTCTATGCTTACACCCCCCTCAAATGGTTTATCTGGGCGATCTAAAATCATCTTAGCAGAACCCCCAGGAGATAGTTTCTGGAATATACGGGCAAATTCTCGATTTATTTCGTGATAGGCTTTCATGAATGTTCTAGTTTTCTCTAACTCGATCTTGTCAATTGCATCAAGAATTGATTTCCTTTCCCTTTGTATCGTTTGCCTCCTCATATCAATTTCATCAAAACGTTCCTTTACAGTATCATACTGCT
>JBHLLM010000430.1:0-3058 GCA_048885575.1 Candidatus Hermodarchaeota archaeon | reverse complement strand
AGTTTCTTTGGAACCCACGACAATTGATCCTACAGGACACGAGAGACCTTTAGATAAACAAAACATTACACTATCAGCATGTTTAGCAATCTCCGAAATAGGTACATTTAATCCAACTGCTGCGTTAAATATTCTTGCACCATCTAAGTGGAATTTCAACTCATTATTGGTAGCAAATTCTTGCATTCTCTTTAAAACATCGATACCAATTATAACTCCACCATGGTAATTGTGAGTATTCTCAGTGCAGAATAACGCTGATGGAGGTTCATGAATATCCTCCTTATCTCTAATTAAAGATTGTAAGTATTCAAAGGAGGGAACACCTTCTTTAGAAGGATAAGTTCTAATCATCAATCCTCCTATTCTTGCAGCACTCCCTACTTCATGACCATAGATATGGCTTAATTCCTCCAATAATATTTCATCTCCTGGTTTTGTTTGTGAGAGTAATGAAACTAAGTTACCTTGAGTCCCCGAGGTTACTAAAAGCGCAGCTTCTTTTCCAAGGAGTTTTGCAGCCTTTTCCTCTAATTCATTCACAGTTGGATCTTCCCCCATCACATCATCTCCAAGTTGAGAATTACTCATTGACTTTACATATTCCCACATTTCAGGAGATGGTTTTGTAACCGTATCAGATCGCAAATCAACGATTTTCATAATACCTATTTTACATTCTTTTTAAAAGATGATAATTAACCATACTACAAAAAAATAATTAGAAATAAGATGAAAAAAAAAGAGCAGTTCAGGAGTTAATATTAAATTTAATAAGGATATGAAGGAATAAATTCATATAACACATCTTCTTCCATCATTAAAAGCTTTTCTGCAGCAAGATCTTTTACATTTAGTTGTTCTGTCTTTTTCAGGGCAATTTCTTCATTCTCTAAATTATAATAATACCAATGCTTTAGTAACCCAACTCTTTTAACTTCTTTCAAGAGTTTCTTAATAAAATTTATCCAGTTATCAATTTCTTCATTTATTTCCAAAGCAGTCTTCTTTGAGCCCTTTTTATGAGTCTTAGAATAAATTCTCTCCAAAATCCAATCATCTATCTGGTCTTCCGACCATTTTTTTTTTCTTAAAGTTTTAACTTTCTTAGAATTAAGGAGTTTTTCATATTCTTGAGAACGATTTTGAGAACCTAATACAGAATCACAATCACAATAATTTTGCGTTGTTCTCAAGTATAATTCTCCCGGTCGTAATTGAGATTCTAAATTTTTGTTTTTAACTAGTTTAAAACGCATATTGAACTCTTTTAGAAGTTCTCTTAAACTTGAGATATCGGTTTCTTTTGGTAAAGTTGCGGTAATATAATAGCACATTGAGATCACCTAATTTTTTTTAAAAACTTTTTTATTACACACCAGGAATTCCAGTTCGTTTATGGAGAACATCTAATCCTTTGGAAATAAGTGAAATCATAATTAGAAAAATAATGGCAATAACGGTATATATAGCGAGTGGAGTGACTGAAATGGTTGGATGCGTCATGATAAAATACGCTTCACGAAATAGTTCTTTTACTCCAATAAAGTAAACTACAACGGTATACTTTGGTAAATAAGCTGCTTCATTAGACCATGAGGGGATTACACGGCGTAAAGCTTGTGGTAAAACCACATGGAAGATTCCACTTATGCGAGACATACCAAGTGATTCAGCAGCGATGATCTGTCCTTCCCCTACAGATAAAATCGCTCCACGGAAGTATTCTGCTTGATATGCTGCACTATTAAGACCTAAGGTAATGATACCGATAAATATGGCTTGATTAAATAGTGTAAGAGTTATATTTTTATCCAACAATGTAAAGCTATATTCTAACTCTGCCTTCATTATTGGAAGACCCAAAAATGTTGGCAAGTAAAAAAGGAGTAATGTTTGCGCAAGTAATGGCGTTCCACGAACAATTTCAATATATATAGTAGAAACTTGTGAGAAGATTTTACCTCCATATTTGCGGAGAATAGCAAGTAGAATACCTAAAAAGAAACCCATTACAAGTGCTAATCCGTAAAGCCATATCATAGTAATAAAACCAGTTAAAAGATGATCCCAAAATCCAAACACTTTGAAAAAGTCTTCAAACGGATTCGGGCGTGCTTGAAATATCACTTGAGTTCTTCACCATTAGAGAGTTCTAAAAGTCTATCGTGCCCACCGTATAAAATATCAAGTTGTACTAGAAATTTTTTTGCTTGCTCTGATTTGGGTGAAGTAAAGAAATGCTGGGGTGTTCCGCGTTCTAATATAACTCCTTCCCCGATAAAGATCATTTCTGATGCAACAGCGCGGGCAAATCCCATTTCGTGAGTGACAACTATCATAGTAGTTCCAGATTTTGCGATATCAAGCATGACCTGAAGTACATCACCGATTAGTTCCGGATCTAAGGCAGAGGTTGGTTCATCAAATAAAATTACATCCGGTTCCATTGCTAAAGCGCGAGCAATGCCAACACGTTGCTGCTGCCCTCCAGATAATTGAGCAGGGTAATGATTAGTCCATTTAGCCATTTTCACTCGATCTAGCGTTTCTAGTGCTTTTGCACGAGCTATTTCTTTTGAAAAACCCTTAACTCGGCGAAGACCAAGGCTGACATTGTCTACAGCTTTGAGATGAGCAAAAAGATTGAAATGCTGGAAAACCATACCAATTCTTGCCCTAATAGCATTAAGGTTCACATCTGAGTCATTAAGATTCTTTCCTCTAAGGAAAATTTCACCTTTATCTGGAGGATTTAACATGTTAATGCACCGTAGTAATGTACTTTTTCCAGATCCACTAGGTCCAAATATTACCTTAACTTCTTTTTCTAATACTTTAAACGATATACCTTTAAGAACTTCCAAATCATCGTACGATTTCCACACATTATTTAACTCTAAAACAGGTTCAGATATATTTAACCACCTCCAATACCTAACGCTTTTAATTTTTTCGTTTGTCTTTCACCAAATAATTTCGTCACGGGAAAAGTGAATAGGAAATATGTGACTGCGAGTACACCCATTGATAATACCCATAGTTGTGGATAGTTTGT
>JBHLLM010000429.1:0-3059 GCA_048885575.1 Candidatus Hermodarchaeota archaeon | reverse complement strand
CACTCGAAGGATTTATGATCGTCTGGGTGCCATAATTTATACCGCTCGCTTGAATCAATATTATCCCACCACCAATCAATCATCTCTGGTGTAACTCCTGGAAGTTCGTGATCAACCACTAGATCTATAGTTTTACCCCCTGAATTTTTAAGAATTTGCTTCATTATCTTATCTGATTCAAATTCTTTATCGATATTAGACATGTTCTTAAAACCTCCCTTTTATTCTTTCATCATTACAAAACTATTTTTATTATTCATTGATTTTTTTAAAAGTTTACTTCTTTCTCTTCTTTCTATTTTACGCTGATTCTCTTTCCCATTTATAAAAAAATCACTCATTAAGGTTAAAAAAATAAAAAATATCGGTGACAAAAATAATCCACGATAAGTCAGTAGTCAATCCTGGTGCCTTACGCAATCCTGATTCTCTTTTAAACTGCCGTTAATTATCGCTGTAATTCCTGTTTTACCATCTCCATCATAATAACCTTAAAGAAATATTAATTAGAGTTCTCTAGTATCTAAAAATTTCTCAGTTATAATTGAAAAGCATTATAGAATTTAGTGAGAAATAAATTCTTAAAAAACTATATTTCACATTTTTTATAGATGGATTTAAATATGCTGCAAAAAGTTCTATTTAAAATAAGAAAAACAAGGTGAATATCTATTTCAGTATTTAATACAAATAGCATGGGATTTACGGAACAATTACCGGATATTAACATTAAAATCCTTCTGGTAGATTTAGATAAAAATGAGTTTCTTCAAAAATATATCAAACACAGATTTGGCATAAATTACAAATTATCAGTTGGTATAGATATTGTAAGAAAAGAAATAGCATTTGGAAACGAACTAAATGGGACTCTTTCAATATGGGATGTAAGCGGAGAAAACATATTTGAAGTAGTTAAAGATTTATATCGTAAAGAAGAAGGTATAGCATTAATAGTATTTGATCTAACAAAATTAAAAACAAATGATCAAATGACCAAATATCTTTCAAGAATTCGCCAATTTAATTTGGAAGAATATCCATATGTATTAATAGGAAAAAAACCATTCTTTCTAAAGAATGATGGTTCTTTTGTATACTCAGATGATGCCAAACAGTTTGCAAAAAATGAAGGGTGTGTTTATCTAGAGATCTCCTCTGAAATTAACAATGATATTGATAAAACAATTAATCAATTAGCAAAAAGAATCCTGCGTTCTAAAGTACCGATATAATTGGATAATATCTAAGTAGAAATTTGTTTTTCCTTATATACTACTATAATAAAGATCTTAGAAGAAGGTAAGTTTCAAAAAAATAGTTTCCTGAAATTTTAATAGTCGAATAGAAATAAGGATTGGAGAGAGAGTTTTGTATGGAAAATATACCATATTGGCAAGAAGTTCATGAATTTAGAATACAACTAAAAAAAGTTATAATTCCATTTGAAAAATTTTTTAGGTTAAATAAAAACAATATCAATAGTACCCAGAATATAGATATACTTAGCTCTGAAATAGAAAACTAGGATAATTCTTAATAAAAGGAGTATGGGTTTTGAGGAAGAGAAAAAATAATAATTTAAGAAATTACATAAAATCTGAAAGTTTTCTGATATCTCTAATAGTCATATTCATATGTATAGCAAACCTAACTTCAATTTATTTAAGTGTGATACAATCTTCTCAAGAGTTTAATACAATTAAAAAGAATGATTTTCCAATGACTTCTTCATCTAATGGTGGAGGATATATCATGAATTATAATGCATTCTATTCATGGATTGAGATTTCGACATCAGGTACTCTTATGAATATATCAAATGAAAACGATGATTACGATGCAATTTCTTTTAGTAGTGAAGGTTGGAATTTTACTTACTATGGAGCACAATATAATACTATTTATGTTAGCACAAATGGCTGGATGAGTTTTACTAATTTAGGAGACACACAATCTATGTGTGAATCAATACCAGATTTAAGTGATGAAAATATAGACTGTGTCGCTTTGTTATGTACTGATTTAAATCCCATTTTTGGAGGAGAGATATATTATGAATTTCGTGGGTTAGCGCCCAACAATTATTTAGTAATAGAATATCACAATATTTACAGTAATGACAATAATTATATAGGAAGTTTTGAAATAATATTTAATCAATCTGGAATGATTAAATTCCAATATCAAAATATTAATTATTTAAGTCAATATGATGCGATTGTAGGATTGGATCACGGAGATCTAACAAATTACAATTTTTATTCGGGTATTAATAAAAATGATTTGCCTTATATAAATAAAGCAATAGAATTTACTTTTAATGAAATTTCTGAAATTAATTACTCACTTAATGTCGCAATTAACGATGAATACACTTGGATTGTAGCAGAAATTGATAATTTAATTATGAATGAGATTTTTGGATCGAATTGGGAAAGTACCTACGGAATTTTTCCTGATCCTAAGAAATTTACAAAATTTAAAATAAATATAACTAACATTATAGAGAATTCAACTCATTGGGATATAACATATTCCAAATGGAATTGGACTTATAAAGAAAACAATTTTAATACTACTCCTGATGAAATAGATCTGTTGACATTTAGAAAGGAGCCCTTAAATTATACATCTCCTCATAATTTAACCCATATTTTTCCATTGTTTATACCAAATCCTATTTTTCATTATCTTAATAGATCAAACCTTACTGAATCTTATTCAAGAATCAGTAGTTTTGAAAGTGCTGGAGGTTATGTAGAACTAGGAGACATAATAATGTCTTCGACCATAATAGGTGGGCACAATATCCAATTTGGAAGAAATGTTCATTACAATAAATATGGCATTTTAGATTGGATGGATTTTTATTATGTAAATCAATCATGGGAATTTCATAATAAAAAATCAATTTTCACAATATACAATTTTTATGAAGCATCTAAACCATCATTTATAAGTGTGAATGAATCTGA
The DNA here is from genome assembly GCA_048885575.1 of Candidatus Hermodarchaeota archaeon. GTDB lineage: Archaea > Asgardarchaeota > Lokiarchaeia > Sigyniarchaeales > SOKP01 > SOKP01. The sequence continues at coordinate 81 of JBHLLM010000429.1, read as the reverse complement.
GGTCTATAATTACGGTGTTTTCTATAGTAAAAAAAATGCTCCCCAAATACCTTTAAGAAATTATAGTAAAATGCCCAACAA
>JBHLLM010000428.1:0-3075 GCA_048885575.1 Candidatus Hermodarchaeota archaeon | reverse complement strand
CAAAAATCTAAACAATTATAAATTCAAACATCTCATTATTAATTATTCTAATTTGTTACTGTTAGAATGCTTATAAAGGGAATAATTCAATAATTAGAGTAAAAATTAACATATGACTGAAGAAGATAATGTGTCACTTTTATTGGAAAGCGCGCAGAATCAAGAAAGTGAGTACAATTTGTCTGAAGCGGCAAACTTGTACGAAAAAGCTGCTAAGTCATACCTCAACAGCAATTTAATAGAAGAGGCTGCGAAATACTTCCACAAAGCTGGTTTAATCTGCATAAATGCAATTGAGACAGCTAAAAGCTCTAAGGAATTTATTGAGAATATTGAGAAGGGAATTAAGGCTTATATGCTAGCAAAAGATCTATTTTTACGGCTCAAAAGGAAGATTCTGGCTCTCGAATGTGAAGCAGAAGTGGGATATATTAAAGCTTACACGAACGATTCTGTTCCGGAAATAAAGAAAGCTTTTAATGACTCCTACGATCTTTTTTTTGAGGCAAGTGAACTTTACCGTCAAGAAGATGATAAGAATAGCCTTATAAGAACTTTAGTTTTAACTTTAAATCTTCTTGCGATGTATATATATTACTGTAGTTCAGATTTTGAAGTTACGGAAACCATTAAAAAAGGATTATTAATTGGAGAAGAATTGTGGGAACTTAGAACTGAAGTAAAAAATCTTGGATATCTAGGTTTCAGTTTATTCTGTGAAGGTAACCTTAATGCTTACAAATTACTTACCTCGGAATATAAAAGGGATGAGCTTTTTTATAGAACTCTAAAGAATCATATTCAAAAATTCGAGGATACTTTAGAAATTGTTGATGATTGGAGCGATTCGAGAGATTTAGGATATTTTTTTCAGATGGGGGCTGGTTTATATTGTGCGTACGCAAATCATTTTATTGATGATGAAATTGAACAAGGAAAAATCTTTGAAAAGGGATTTGATTTCTATGAAAAAGCTATAATTTTTGGTGGAAGAGCAAAGAATAATTTTATAAAACTAAATTCTATTTTTTTTTTAAATTGGTGGGCTTTTTTTGGAAGGAGGTTTAATTATGTTCAAAAAAGAATTATCAAAGATATCAATGAGATCATAGCAATTGGAGATGTATATACAACATGTCCTAACTTTTTACATTTTTTGGCTTATTTATTACCTACATTCTATTTCGCAAATATTTCTCAGATGAGAATTTTTTCTCCAACTCAACGAGAGAATTATGCTAAGAAAGGTATAGAACATGGTGAAGAAGCTTTAAAGAATTTTCCTGAATTACCATTTTCCATTTGGTCGCAAATAATGATAATTTACTCGCTTTCTCAATTAGCGCTATTATCTAGCTCTAAAGAAGAACAGAAGGAATACTGCGATAAAATGCTTTATTATATCCAAGAAGCAAAAAAGAGTAGCAATATGGTGGAAGGAGGATTGTCAAAAGCTTTCTATTTTAGTTCTCTTTATAGAACTTATAAAACGCTCGCAGATTTAACGGAGGAGAAAGAAAATAAAATTGAATGGTTATCTATCGCTGCAGAGGCTTCCCAGAATTATTTGAAATTTTCAATGGAGTCCGCAACAAGTAACCTAACTAATCAAATACGATTAGGGCTTCTAAACGAAGAATTGAGTATATTAACGGGAAAAGAAGAATATTTAACCCAAGCGAAAAATTTGTTCATTAGAATTGTCAAAGAAAGCAATGAAAGAGGTTTTTATTATTTTGCCGCAGCATCTAATGAATATCTAGCACGTATAGAAGACCGATTAGGGAATTATTCTGCTTCTGCTGAGCATTACAGGCGAGCAAAAGACGGGCATAAAGAGTCATTATCTACGGTAAAATATAAACGAAGAATAAATAGGATAAACGAAAAAATTGAATATGTCAAAGCATGGAGCCTAATTGAGGAAGCTCGAATTTATCATGAAAGAGAGAATCACCTAAAAGCTATGGATCTATTTCAAAAGGCGTGCGAGATTCTAAAAGAATTACCTAGTTATAATTATGAATCTATATATTACTCTGCATGGATTTTTTTGGAGGAAGCGGAACATCTCAGCAAGCAAGAAAGAAATGAAGAATCTATTAACGCTTATAAAGCTACTATTGCGACATTTGAAAATACATCAGAGACTTTGAAGAGAGTTTACAAGCAATCTACAGATAGATTAGAGAAAGTCAAAATAAGTAAACTTGAAAAATTAATTAAAATCAGGATAAAACACTGTTCTGCTAGAGTTCAAGTTGAAGAGGCAAGGCTGTTAGAAAGAAATGGTGAACACCTTGCAGCAGCAGAAAAATTCGCTTTAGCGGCTTCAGAGTTTAAGGAAGTGTGCAACAAATTTAAAATTAAGAAGGAACAGGAAGAGTTGGAAGGCGGTTATTACCTTTGTAGAGCATGGGAAAGTATGGAATTTGCCGAAGTTTATGGAGATTCTAATAGATTTGCAGAAGCGGCAGAGTTGTTTACAAAAGCTAGCACATTATTTTCTTCTAGTAAAATGAAATTATTATCATCCGGTAATTCTGCTTTTTGTCAAGCCTTAGAATATGGTTGTCGATTTGATGAGACAATGGATCCAAAAATTAAAGCAGAATTGTATCCTAAAGTTAAAATAATACTTAGAAAGGCTGCTTCCTCTTATCGTAAGGGCGGATTTGAAAATGGAGCAGATTGGGCTTTAGCTACATCGGCTTATTTTGACGCTGCGTGGCACTTGATTAAAGCGGATGAAGAAGTGGATCTTAATGAGAAAAGTCGCCTTTTAGAACTCGGATCCCAAATTCTAGATTCTGCTTCAAAATTATTCGCTAAATCAGGTTATAAAGAGAAAGAAAAAGAAATATTCGACCAACTAAATATGGTTAAAAAAGAAGAAAGAATCATAATTACCGCTTTAAACACCATTACCGAACCTTCCATAGCAAGAAGTACTGTAGGAATTATTGCTCCTGCCTGTCCCCACGAATCTAGTCAATCACCAAGAATTAGCGAAGTGCGTGAATTTGGTGATGAGATAGCTAAAGCTGAGATAAAAGAACGATCAAGAGAAAAATA
>JBHLLM010000427.1:0-3077 GCA_048885575.1 Candidatus Hermodarchaeota archaeon | reverse complement strand
TGCAGAACGGGCCTAAGGTTCCAAGAAATACAATGAATGGAATTATAAAAACTTATTGAGTATTGGAATTAGAAGGACCAGATTCGAGGAATTACTTTTATATCAATTCTTTATTTAATTTACGGCGTAAGATCGATAAAAATTCTTCAGTATCTGGAAAGACATAAGTTATGTTTTCTCCATCATCTTCCATCGTAACTTCTTTGAAAAATTTACCTTCAACTTTTACTTTCATATCATTTAGTATCATACCAACAGAATATTAGATGGGTTTCAAAAAACTTCATAATATAGAAGTATTATTACGTTAAACTTTATGTAAAACCAAAAATAACCTAAAATAAAGTTTAATTTTCAAAGAATTTTAAATTGAGAAAAACGTAAGCGATTGCCATGTCAGAAGATATTATATATATTAATGTAGAAACACTTGAGAATTTCATGCGAGATGTTTTTATAGGACTTGGGGTGCCTAAAGACGATGCTCACATTATAGCTGAAGTATTAATTACTTCTGATATTAGAGGTATTGACACCCATGGAATTCAACGCTGTAAAATGTATTTCGATCGGATAAAAGCTGGTATATATGAGGTAAATACAAAAATCGATATCATTAAGGATGGACCAACTACGGCTCTCTGGGACGGAAATTGCGGAATGGGGCATGTTATTGCTTATAAAGCGATGAAATCCGCAATTGAAAAAGCGAAAAAGTATGGTTTAGGCTCTGTGGCAGTCAGAAATTCAACCCATTTTGGTATTGCAGGTTATTATTCGCTCATGGCAATAAAGGAGGGAATGATTGGTTTAGCAGTAACTAATGCTCGACCCTCTATGCCACCTACTTTTGGAGTTGAACCAATGCTTGGTACAAATCCATTAACTGCTGGTGCGCCAACAGATGAAGAGTTCCCCTTTTTAATCGATTGTGCTACTACAATTGTCCAGAGGGGTAAAGTTGAGTTGTATAATAGAACTAATAAACCACTACCAGATGGGGTCGTAATAACAGATGAAGGAAAGACTGAAACTGATCCTGCGAAAATATTAGAAAATCTGAGTAAAGGTAAAGCTGCTTTATTGCCTTTAGGTGGTAAGGGAGAAGAAACTTCAGGTTATAAAGGTTATGGATACGCAACATTAGTTGAATTATTATCAGCAGCTTTACAAGATGGGATATATCTTAAGGATACTATAGGAATTATTGAAAGCGGTCAGAAGAGATTGAAGGTGGGACATTTTTTTCTAGCAATTAATATTGAGAGCTTTCTCCCTCTTGATGTTTTTAAGAAGACAGCAGGAAACATTATGAGAGGTCTTCGATCTTCTAAAAAAGAACCCGGAGCAGACCGAATCTACACTGCAGGTGAAAAAGAATATGACGCTTTAACAGAAAGAGGAAAAACCGGAATTCCTCTTAATAAAAGTTTACAAGAAGATATAAAAATTATGCGAAAAGAACTTAATTTGGATAAATATAATTCTCTTTTTTAATAAAAGGTTCTTTTTCTTTTATTTTTATCAAGAAAAAAGCCGAAATTTAATAAATTTTGAGCTGTAAATACGAACTTTCAACATATATTAGATATGAATTTTATTAAATAGTCTTCTAGATAAATAACTTTTATTGCAATCAAAGTGATCTTCATGACAAGTACTAAAGTTGATATTGTCTCTGATTCTAACCAAACGATCTATATAGATTCCATAACCCTTAAGAATTTTATTAAAGATGTGTTTATTGGTCTCAATGTAAAAAGAACAGACGCTGAAATTATTGCTGATGTTTTAATTACATCAGATTTAAGGGGAATAGATTCACACGGAATTCAAAGATGCAAGATGTATTACGATAGGATTAGAGAAGGAATATATAATACAGACACTAAAATTAAGATTGTTAAAAAGAGCCCTACTACAGCTGTTATTGATGGTTCTTGTGGATTAGGACCTGTAATAGGCTATAAAGCTATGAAATTAGCCATTCATAAGGCTAAAAAGTTTGGACTGGGTGCTGTAGCGGTAAGAAATTCAACGCATTTTGGAATTGCGGGATATTATTCGCTTATGGCGATAAACGAAGGTATGATCGGAATTACCACTACGAATGCGAGACCAGCGGTTCCGCCAACATTTGGAGTAGAGCCAATGTTAGGAACAAATCCATTAACCGCCGGTGCACCCACAGATGAAGACTTCCCCTTTTTAATCGATTGTGCAACTTCAATTATTCAAAGGGGAAAAGTAGAAGTCTATGATAGGATTCACCAACCGCTCCCAGATGGTCTAATAATTACTAAGAATGGAAGGACACAAAATGACCCTCACAAGACCCTTTTAAATTTGGAGGAAAGTACAGCTGCTCTTTTACCTTTAGGTGGTTTAGGAGAAGCAACCTCTGGTTACAAAGGATTTGGTTATGCTACATTTGTAGAAATACTATCATCAGCTTTACAAGACGGAGTTTTCCTAAAAGATACGGCAGGAATTATTGAGGATGGACAAAAGCGTCTTAAAGTGGGTCATTTCTTTTTAGCAATAAATATCAATCATTTTACTCCTTTAAAGCGGTTTAAATTAATTACAGGAACTATTATGAGGAACCTTAGAGCCTCAAAGAAAGCTCCTGGAATGTCTCGAATATATACCGCTGGAGAAAAAGAGTATTTCTCTGAAAAAGAACGGAAAAATCAAGGCATTCCTATTAATAAAAGTTTACAAGAGGATATTAAATCTATGCAAAAAGAATTAAAGTTGTTTAACTACAAGTTTCCGTTTTAATCTTCAAATATAACTCCCTCACTTCGGCCTTTTAAGGGTTCAGAGTGAAGGATTATCTCAGTTAAATTTTCGATGTTGAGCGTCCTTTTTATTTTCTGTTCTATGTTTGTTATCAATTTATGAACTTGTGAGATATTAAGAAGTCCGTCAAAGAAAATATGGAGTTCAAGCACGCAAAAATCGAGCGCTGTCCAAAATTCCAAACCATGATATCCCTTAACTTCTGGAATCGATTTCAATAATAAGTTTAAGGAAGCTTGAATTTCCTTCTTCTTCTCAGGTTCAATTGGTTT
>JBHLLM010000426.1:0-3083 GCA_048885575.1 Candidatus Hermodarchaeota archaeon | reverse complement strand
TAGTATAAAAAATTGAGATTTTCTCTTTCCCAATAGTATAAAAATGAATGTAAACAGTGAAAATTCCAAATCGATCCGTAAATTTTCCTTCCTTTTTGCCTATAATCTCGGAACGATAGAGATGTATTAGATCTCTCATTAGAGAACAGCTTATCCCTTTATTGAACACAATGCTATATCGATATTGGGTCATTGAGACTAGACCAATGCCTAAGACTCTGACTGCCTTGGGTAGGACCAATGATTTCTGAGATTCGTCTTTTAATGTAATCATTTTTTTGTGGTAAAAAATAGTTATTGAACTAGCAGAATTGTGTTCATTACTAACTAATTATTAACACATTATATTTAAATGTTTGTATATTTGTTGTCAAAAAGACTTCTATTTTTTATTAAAATTTAATTAAAAGGGTCATTAAGATTATATTAGGCTATTAGAAAACCCATTCTATCATTTATTATTTAAAAAGATGTTTTTATAACAAATCCCTTTTTTCTCACAAATATAACTAAATTTTTGCACATATTTTGTTTAAAAAAAGAGAAAAAACTTTGTGGGCCTGGCAGGATTCGAACCTGCGACTTTGGGTCGATGGAAAATTCCACCTAACATCCCAGTCCGAAGCCGGGTACCCCTCGGATCGTGTAATAAGTTATCACACAATTATCCAGACTAGATTACAGGCCCAATTTTTTCGAGATTAAAATGTTATAAGACAAAATTGAATGTTTATTGATATATTCTATTTCTAAAAAAATTATCTATCCTATTAAAAAATTATAAAACAAGTAATTTTTATTGTCTAATCAGAATTGAATGCGATATAATCCATGTAAGTAAAAAGTAAAGATAAAAGATTTCTTGCAAGCATTGCATCAGATACCTCTCCTTTGATTTTAATTAATCCTCTCATAAACGCATCGGGTGCTTTTAATTTCCGTGTTATGACTTTTCTCATGATAGTTTTCGTAAGAAAAAAGTGAATGACCCTTAATCCCTCTGAGTTTTCTTCGTAGTATGAATTATGATATGTAAACGATCCACCAGTTTTCGTGAGCCAGATGTTATAATCAATATCATTTATGTATATGTGGTACATTATATCATCGTATAACTTTAGCTCTTCGCTAAATTCTTCGGTTTCGTTTGCAATCTTTATTCCTAGTCGAATGAACTTGTCTATTGTAGATTTAAATGTACTTTCTGACGATTCTAGTGAGTTTAAAATCATCAATATCGCATTAGAGTCAATCATTATTAAAATTTATCCCTCTAGCACTATAATTTTAAAAGTTATTACAATCGCAATTCTTCTTAATGTTATGAAATTACTATTGATAGATCATTTATAGTATTATATAATATTGCCATGATAAGAAGCAGAAAACTAATATTTAATTCCATTTTTTTTCATTAAATAGGTGACAAATAGTCGGAAAAGCTTTATATATCTTAACCCTTGAGAGAGAGATCCTGAAACTTTAATTTTTCCTTTCATGAAAGCATCTGTCCCGCTTACTTCATTTTTTAAAATTTGAATAATTATGTCTTTTTTCAAATTCATGGTAAACAAAGCTTTCTGGTTAACACCTTTCTGGTAAAAAACTTTCCCATCCGATACTTCCAACCAATAATTAAAATCTGCATCAATCACATAAGTTTGATAAATATCGTCAAAACCTATTAATTCTTCCTTGAGTTCTTCTGTATTATTGATGATTTTTACAACCGCTTTAATCAATTTATCTAGAACATACTCAAATTTCGGACTATCTTTATCTAAACTCTTCAAAATTGAACTAATTGGGTTTTGAGCCATCATAAGTCTACAGATAAATACTTCTTTGAAAAATCCTTATTCCTATTAATATAGATAAAACAACTATTTATTTTTTTTTCTTCAGAAAAAGTAGAAAGAATAATGTTGAACATTATTTTTGGAATCTAATATAGAATATTCCATTTACTTTCTTATTTTCTACGCTTTTAAAACCAATTGACTTTCCTAGATTTAAAAAATATTCCAAATGTTGTTCCTTATTCCATTTTGTGCCATAACCCGTTGAGATTTCTTTTTTCTCAATCTTAATGTCAATGTATAGACCATAAAATTTCTTATCTGAGATGCTTGGTTTTGGAATTTTTAAATCCCAAATAATAAATTCCCCTCCCTTTTTTGTAACTCGATAAATTTCATCGAATACTTTTTGATGGTCCGAAAGAGGGATATACATTAATGTGAAAAAAGCGGTAGTAGTATCAAATGTTTCATCTAAAAACTTTAATTCCTTTGCATCCATGATAATTTTTAAATAATCACCCGGAGTAGCCTCCCTAAGTTCAGATTCCTTAGAATCAATTGCTATTACTCGTTCCCCTTTCAATTGACCAATTATTCCCTCTCCACCACCCCCAATATCTAGGATTCTACCCTTTAACTCGACATTGCTTAAATCGATCTTATGTCTGTCTATGAATTGAATCTTTTCTTCCATAATAAACACTACAAAATTTCATTTCCTTAAAATTTTTATGATGTTTAGGGCATTTTTATTTTTCCCTTTGAATTCTGTTAATCGTAAAATAGCAAAAACTGCAATTTAAAATAAAATTTTTATATTTTCAATTATTTCATTTGTTATATTAAAATAGATTCAATCTGTTTTTTATTTACAAAGCCCACATAGTGTAGTCCGGTCCAGCATTCGGGACTGTCACTCCTGCGACCCGGGTTCAAAACCGTGTGTGAAACCCATACGCGATGGAACTCCCGGTGTGGGCGCCATTTTTTCTTTATCAAATTCATTAATGTTAAAATTTCTTTTTCCATAAACTCAAATAAAATATCTAGTATTTTATTTTCAAATCAGATTTTCTCAACCCCAATAAAAACTTTATGAAATTTGCAGAAGAAACGATTAAAGGTTTATAAATTACAAAAAATTATCTATAATCACAATTCAAATTAATTCAAAACTAAAATTATTAGTTAAAATTCTAAAAGAGGTTAAACTATAATGGTTGACGAAGCCTTATTAAAGGAAATAAAGGAAAAGATGGATGCTGGTGCTGCAGCATCAGA
>JBHLLM010000425.1:0-3084 GCA_048885575.1 Candidatus Hermodarchaeota archaeon | reverse complement strand
TCTTCAAATTTAGCTAGTTTAAACAAAAAATATTTTTTTAGCAACCACTTCGCTTTATTTGAGAACCATACTTTCGAATAATATTTAGGGTCTTTCTGAGGAATTAAAAATTTCTTTGTATACACATCAATTTTCATATTGGCAAAATATTTTTCTTCAGGTATAGAATTTGCCATTTTTAAGGCTTCTTCACCAATAACGCCTCCAATTTTTTTTGTATGCACATAAGTTCCCAGCTGGTCATAAGTAAGGGTTTTATTCTTATCTATTTTCTCCAAATTTGTACCTGAAGTTGTTATTGGATTCAAATCTCCGGAGGGACCATTGAAATAAATTGCTTTAATTTTATTACTAGTTAATCCATCTATTTTAGAGATTACCATTCCGGGGAATTCCGCAGAGAGTTTATTATTCTGAAAAGATAATGTAGTAGGATGGCAAGCATAATTTATTATCAATCCGATTAAATTATTATCGTGCAATTTTTTAAAGGATATAATTCCTAAATCTGGTAAAACTTTCCTCATGGGCCATCTTCGATTAAGAACTAAATTGGGATTGAATTTTTCTTTTTTCCAAGCGATTTTACAAGGTTCTAAATCTTCAAATAATTTTGCAACCATTCTTCCTATTCTATCAGTCATCCAAACGATAAAATCATCGCTTTTATTATCAGCAAATACAACTCCCTTTAAAAAGGAAAACGTTCCACCAGGATAATAGAATTCACCAGTAAGATCAAAGGAAGAGTGGGTATGAGTTGCATGTATTATTACACTGTCTGATTTTAAAAGCGTAAATTTGGAAGTTAGTTTCCTCTTTATGTATTCTACGATTGAGAGGGGCAATTTTAAAATGTCAACTGAAATCAAGAGCAGGTTAGTATTTTCATTATTATGGGTAATCAATACTCCATACGCATGGATGTCATCTAACTTTCCTAAACACAACTCTTTACGAGCATAACCCGCCAAAGGCTTACCTATGTAATCCTTCGGTGTAATTTTTATCTTATTAAACGCAACATTCATATACATATATTAAAGCAAAGAATATCAAAAATGTATTCTTTTTTTAAAGCTATAATTTCATGTGCTCTTTTAGGAAAACTTTTATTTTTTTATGTATTTAATATTATAATTCCTCAAGTTTATTTGATTTTGAAAAGAGTTAATCTTGATGGCACTAAATAAATTAGAAATTTTAGGTATGGAAGGCACGATTTCCAATTATAAACAGGGACGTCACACTTTACACCCTAAGCATTGTATCATCGTTTTTCCCAATATTAAGAATAGAAAAGACGCAAACAAATTAATAGGAAGAACCGTAGTATGGATAAGTTCTACGGGAAAAGAATTGAAAGGGATAATAACACGGGCTCATGGAAACAATGGTGCTATTAGAGCCCATTTCAAAAAAGCTGGCGTCCCTGGCCAAGCGCTCGGCACTAAAATTAAAATCATTAAATAATTAATCTTTATACATTCTTCTTGTTGTTTTTTAGGACTTTTTTTGTAATATTTCAATAACATAACTAAATTAATACTATCTTTTCATCTATTTCTGTTGATAAAGCGATCAAAAATTGTGCTTTTTTAATTTTAATTCAATCGGGTTAAAAAGTAAATATGTCGGAGCAGCACTTCCAAGTCTGTCGGTTCTGCCAACGGAAGGTAAAATTGGCTTATTATTGTGAGGAATGTGGCACTAGTTGTTGTTCAGATTGTTTACATGAGGAAAAAATTGATTCTTATCTCTGTCAAGAGTGCAATTCTAAAAATATTTTTGTCCCAGAATCTGGTAATAAGAAAGCATGCAAAGATTGTGGAGCAGAAAGTATAATTAAATCAAATCAACTCTTAAAATCTTGCCCTAAATGTCATTCTCATCAAATAATAAACATCTTTGAGAAAAAGGAAGAACTAGAAAAAAAATTTATGGAATTAATCAAAAATTCTCGCTCATTTATAGATCCACTAAGAGATCTAGTAAACTCTCTTTATATGTTAAAACAGAAAATTCAAGATGCAAGAGCTCCCCCAGTTAAATGCTTCCACTATCCTACTATGGAATTAGATTTATTAGCCCTTTTTAAATTATTTATTTATGCAAAGGAGAATCTTATTGAGAAAATCCGCAATTTTATTCAGCATTTATCAATTAATAAAGAATACTTTTTCGATATCTACACTCAACAGAATTCTAATATACGAATTATAGAGGACATTCTAGAGAATTTGAACAGAAGTTATAACTCAATAACTGATTTTATCGATAGTAATGTAAATACCATAAATACTAGCATAGAGAACATATCAAAGAATTTAGTTTTCATTGACAAAATTACTTTTTATTTCAAAAATTATATAAAATTCCTTAATTTAGCAGAAGAAGAAAAACCAGTCTATGCAATTTACGCTAAATTAGCTAATGGGCTTAACACTCAGGACAAATACAAAAAAAATAAAGGAATTCTTTTTATGACTAATTTCGATTTGTCTTTTGTTCATGAGTACGGAAAACGAAAGAAAAAGCAAGAAGGGATTTTTAAAGCGCCTGTAAAAGATCTAACAAAAGTCCAAATAAGAGGGAAACTGTTTAAAAAACTTTATATTGAATTCCCTTACGGACGATACGAATTTACACTTCCTCCAAATTCCATATCAAGAGTTTTAGATTATCTCCTACTCGCTAGAAATTTTGACGAAACTGTTATTTATGATAAATTGGCTGCGAAAAAGCTGTATAATATCGATATCGATTTGAATGATATCTCAGATTATATTGAAGAAGCTATAAATTCTTTCTTTAGTTTAAAATGTCAATATAATAATATTAGTTCGGCAAATAAAATGGCTGAATATAATGTAGCGTCATCAATATTTAACCAAAACCCGAATAATCTAGCTAACAGTTCTCCATTATATTCTCAAAACCAATTTATAAATCCTTTCAATAATAATTATCCATTTGCTCCTTTTCAAAACTATAAAAACATGCCCGATAATCCAATGCTTTATCAAAACAATAGAAATCCTAACCAAAGGATAGGACAAATTCAAACTCCTGAGGACTTAAACT
>JBHLLM010000424.1:0-3086 GCA_048885575.1 Candidatus Hermodarchaeota archaeon | reverse complement strand
ACTTCCTTAATACCTGCTTTTTCTAGTAGTCGGGCATGTTTTTCTTCTAAACCAATTATTTCAGTTAATTTCATTTCAATCTCTTTTGGTTAATATTGAATTAATATTTAATTAGAAATCATGGAAATATTAACTTTATTCTTTCATTAAAATAAATTTGTTAAAATTAGTTTTAATTCACAAGGTTCTTCATTAAGATGTTGTTTTAACAAATGGATAAATCTCAAACCTCTAATAGTATATCAGCTCAAATGACATTTCTCTTAAAAAGATATAAATATGATAAAGGAATAAGTTTGAATTCCAAATCTAAAAATTTTCATCCAAATATTAATGAGTTTTATTTTCAAAATATAGATAATAAAGAAAAAGCATACTGGCTTGGTTTTTTGTTTGCGGACGGTTATTTAGATAAAGTGTCTGAAACGGTATTAAGATTAGGCATTGAAATTCATCAAAAAGATGAAATTCTTATTGACAGATTTTGTAAAATCCTCAGAATAGATTCTAAATTTAAATCTTATAGAGAAAGGATTCGATTTGGAAAAAGCTTCAAAACAGTTACTATTAGATTCGCAAACAAAATAATAATCAATGATTTACTGAAACACAGATTAAAAAGAAACAAATCAAAATTGATCTCTTTTCCCAATTTTGAGATTAAAGAGACTAAATTAGCATTTCTATTAGGTTTTTTTGATGGAGATGGAAGTCCCAACCCCCCAAGGATCCATTCAGGAAGTAAAAAGTTTTTAGAGCGGGTGAAACTTGAATTCGATTTGAAGAACCAAATTTTTGAAAAGCAAGGAAAGGGAATATCATATTACATGAACTTAGGAAAAGATTTATATCTTGACATGTTAAAAAATTATGAATTTAGTTTACCACGCAAAAGAATAGAATCTCTATACATTTCTCATAAGGAAAAGATTGAACATATAAAAGCAAATGCATGGCACGGTGGCAATAAAAGAAAATTAATGATATCTGAAGTGAACCTAAAAAAACTTGTGTGGCAAATGCCTTTATATAAAATCGGCCAAAAATTAAATGTATCTGGAAATACCATTAAAAAGTATTGTATTAAGTGGGGAGTAAACCTACCTTCTCGTGGTTATTGGATTAAAAAAAATAATAAGTAAATCATGAAAAAAAGATAAAGGATGGCGGGAGGGAGAATTCCAATGTTAGGCAAATCCCTAACAACTTCGAACTCCCGAAGGCCTTTGCCACTGGATCTTAAGTCCAGCACCTATAATCGGTCTTGACCCTTCTAAACCAAAAGACCTTTGACCATACTCGGTAATCCCGCCAGAATATAAGGATATTAATATAATTCTGATACGATACTGAGATGTTTTTTATTAAATCTAATAGGTTTTAAATACACTATTGAGAAATTTTAGTTTTAATTTAAATTTTTACCTTTGGAATTAGTCTTCTATATATTCATTACTAGTTGATTGATATCCACATATTAAATTAGTTTTATAATTAGTTGGGAACTATTAATGGATGAGCAAGTTAACTTTTTAAAATGAAAATAAATAAATAATAACAAGATATTAGATTTATAATAGAACAAATATAATAATTTTATAATCTTCTACGAGGTTTATGTTTTGCCAGTGGGAATTCTAATAATTCGATGGGATAACGAAATAGGCCCTATAAACGAAGGCTTTTATCCTGATAACCTCAAGATCACAAATAATTTGCTTACGCAGGTTTATTCTTCGCATAGGTACCAGAGTTTGAAACCAGGATTCGCATCAATAAGTTTAAAGAACAATAAGGTGGTTTCTTTCTTTTCTGGGGTAGGAGATGACCATATAAGTGTTGAAAATTATGTGGTTGCTTTATTATTACGTAGGGACGAAAAACCAGGCAAATATCGAGAAATTTTAAAAACAATCGCTGCTGAAATTCTTGACCAAACTCAAGATGGCAAATTTTTAAAGCTTCTTCCTAATCTATACAGGGATTTAGCTAAGATTTAAATTATAAAATCCAAAAAAATTGAAAGACATAATTTAAACATTTATTCAACTTTTTTTACTAATATTTTACCTGTCTCGTTTATATCAACAAGTTGAACATTCTGTAAATTTTGGACGATTTTTTTAACCATTACTATTGGAGAACCGAGAGCATTTCTCAAATCTTCAATCGTCATTGATCCAACTTGTTCTAAAATTAAAAATGCTTTGAATTGAGCTTCATGTTCCATCAATTCAGTTAACTTATCATAATAAAAGATTTTTTTCGAATTTTTATTTCGAAAGTTTCTGAGGTCCTCTATTTCGACATTAAGCTTTCGTACTGCTTCATCACCCTCGCGTTTTTTTTCTAGGGCGTCTTCTAATTTTTTAAGCAAATTTTCTTGTTTTTCTCTAATCTCAGCAAACCTTGACTTTAAGTCTTTAGCTTCTGAAGTAGCTTCTGTAGAGGTTAGTTTACTATCTAGTAGAAAATTATCTAAATCGGCAATTTTACTAGCCATTTCCTTCTTTTCTTCTAAATGGGCTAATCTTACTTGTTCGAGTTCCTTTTTCCATTTTTGGTCCATATCAGATAATAGTTTAACTTGCTCATCTTGAACTTTATCAGCAAAAGCTTGAATTTCCTGTATTTTGTTCTCTAAGGATTTAATTGCCTCATCTTTCAAAAGCAGTTCTGAATTTCTCTCCGCTATTTCGGTTTTGAGATTTCCAATTGATTCAAAACTCTCATCAAGCTTTCTTTGAGTTGGGATAGTTTGTTTCTTCATAAATTCCATTTCCTTTTGAATAGCAAGAACTTCCCCCTTTGCAAGTTCTAAATCTATTTCTTTTTGGTTAAGTGTTGCTCTTTGAGTACCAACTAATTCCTTCAATTCTAAAACGTCTTCAGGAACATCGTACAATCTCTTAATTTTTACTTTTTGTTCTTCAATAACCCTTTCATGACCATTGATGATCTGTTTTTGCTTTTCAATTACTTCTTGTAATCGGTCGATCTTGGATTGAAGAACAGCAGATTCTTTTTCGCTGGATTCAATACTATCTATTGCATCTCTTAGATTTTTAGGCATTGTTAAAAACCTC
>JBHLLM010000423.1:0-3086 GCA_048885575.1 Candidatus Hermodarchaeota archaeon | reverse complement strand
AATAAGCATAACTTCATAGGTTACTATCTCACCTCTGCTAAAACTGGAGAGGGGCTTGAACATGCTTTTAATGCTCTAATTCAAAAGATTCAAGGATAATATATTTTTACATGCTAAGTTTTAATAATACCAAAGAATAATTATTGAATTAGTGAAATCAATAGGTTCTCAAGAAAATTTTACTTATGAGCGCCAAGACTAACCAAGTAGAAGCTTTAATCAAAGAAGCGGAAATTGAAGAAAGGAATTATAATTGGGAGAGAGCAGCTATTTTATATGAACGAGTTGCCAAAGCGTTTTTAGAGAAAAATTTTTTACAGGACGCTGCCAAAATTTATGATAAACTTGGATTTGTAGGTTGTCGAGCTGTTTTTGCATCAGAAACTAAAGAACATTATTTAGATTGGAATGCACTGGCAGTTAAAGCTTTTCTAAAGGCGGAGAGTCTTTTTATCCAAATCAATGAGAAACTCCTAAGTCTGGAATGTAAAGCTAAAGCCCTTGCTCAAGACTGTTTTGTTATTACATCAATTGAAGACGCGAGAAAAAATATAAAAAAATCAGTCGATATTCTTTTAGAACTTGTTAAAGAATATTCAAAAGCTAATGATACGAAGAATTTCGTAAGATTATCGGCTCTTTCAGTAGACCCAATGTTGTTATTTGTCTCCCTATTTTCTAATCCTTCTGAATTAGAGTATTATGGCCAGCTGGGTGCTAATTTAATGGAAAAGGCTTGGAAATATTTAAAAGAAGTCGGTACAATCGAAATTAGAAGTAGGTTATTGTATGGGGAATATTTTTTAAGGTTTCATATGAATAGGTGGATGGAACTGACTTATGGAGATAAAAAGCAAGAAAAAATCAACAAAAAATTCTTAAAAAGATGTGAAGAAACACTAAATTTAGCTGAAAATTGTGATGATGCTATTAGTGATCAAGTTCTTGGAGATATTTATAGCGCAACCGGTTTTATTTATTGTATATTTGGGAGTTTACTTGCTGAAGAAAAAAAAGAACGAATAAAGTATGCTGAAAAAGGGTTTGAGTTATTAGAAAAATCTGTTGTGTTTTATAAAAATTCAAGAAATCTTTGTGGAGCTATAGGAACAATATATAGTATAGATTATCAAGCAGGTATTTTTGGTAGATTTGAATATCTGCAGAAGAGAATTTTAAAGGATGTGCAGGAAGTAAAAAAACTCGATAAAATTTTCGATAATTTGTATATTAGTCTTTATTATGTTATGGATTTCATACCCATTGTTTATTATAACGAATTCGCAAGCAGAAGTTTTTTAAGAGCTGATACACGGAATTCTTATGCTAAAATTGGAATTGATTACGCTACTAAAGCATTGAAAAGACTTGCGTTTGGGACTTATATCATATTTATTTACCAATATTTAACACATTTTTATTCACAATTAGCTATTCTCGCAAAAGAAGATGATCCTCAAGAAGATTACATTCAAAAAATGTTGTATTATGCTAATAAAACTGAAAATCTCTCAAAAGTTTATAAAGGAGGAAATGTAAGATCAGCTGGATTCACTTCGCTTTACAGAGCATATAAGACTCTTGCGGATATCACTAAAGATAAAGAAGAAAAAATTAAAAACTTAAACCTTGCTATAGAAGCTGCTAAGAATAATATTAAATATTCAATTGAATCTTATAGACTTTTTTTAGCTATTCAACTACGTTTAGCTTTACTTTATGAGGAATTAGGTATTCTAACTACTGAAGAAAAACCCCTATTACAAGCAAGAGAGTTGTTTCTACGTATAGCTATTGAATCTTCAGGGAGAGGTTATTATTATTATACAGCTGCGTGTTATGAATATATTGCTCGTTTAGAAGATCGTTTAGGAAATCATATGACTTCTGCAGAATATTACCAAAAAGCAGAAGAAGCTCATAAGCAGTCGTTACCATCGATTGAATATAAACCATTAAAAGAAAAAACTAATGATAAGATAAAGTATACTAAAGCTTGGAGTTTTATTGAAAAAGCTAAAGCGTTTCATAAAAGGGAAAATCATATAAAAGCTAAAGAAAATTACGAAGAGGCAACTGAGATCTTAAATACTCTACCAAATTTTAATTATGAAGCTGCTTATTATAGTGCCTGGATAGCTTTAGAGGAAGCAGAAAATCTTAGTAAGCAAGAAGAATATGAGGGTGCTATAAAAAGCTATGAAAATACAAGAGGCCTTTTTGATAGTGCGATTTATATAATTCGATTTATAAGGAAAAATGTTAGAAAATCAAAAGAATTAAAAAAACTTGAGAATGTCGCAAAAATAAGAATGAATCATTGTTCTGCTAGAATAAATCTTGATGAAGCAAGAATTTTAGGAAAAAAGGGAGAACACATTGCTGCTGCTGAAAAATTCAGTAATGCAGCAACTAAATTTAGAGATATCTGTATCTTATATAAAATTAAAAGAGAACGTGCAGAAATAGAAGCAATATATCATCTCTGTAGAGCTTGGGAAAGTATGGAATTAGCGGAGAACTATGAGGATGCAGAAAAATTCGCAGAAGCAGCAAAATTATTTATAAAAGCTAGCGATTATTTTACTGAAAGCAAATTAAAATTCCTAGCTCAAGGTAATTCAAATTTTTGTTTAGCTCTAGAAGAGGGATGTAAATTTGATCAGTCTCATGATATGGAACTTAAAACAATCATGTATCCAAATATTAAATCGATTCTAAGAAAAGCAGCAGATTTGTACGATAAAGGCGGTTTTAAAAATGGTGCCGATTGGGCACTTGCCACGTCAACCTATTTCGATGCTGCTTGGTATTTAATTCAAGCAGACAATCAACTAGATATGAATAAAAAAAAAGAATTTCTAAATTACGGAGCAAATTATTTAAGATCATCAGCAGAACTGTTTCATGAAGCGGGATATAAGGATAAAGAAAAAGAAGTTTTAGAAAGATTAGATAGAGTTATTAAAGAAGAACGAATGCTCTTTTCTGCCCTAAACACAATTAATAAACCCTCTGTTTCAAGAAGTATAGAAGGTATTATTACACCTTCTTGTCCGATAGAAACAAGTCAATCACCACGAATA
>JBHLLM010000422.1:0-3094 GCA_048885575.1 Candidatus Hermodarchaeota archaeon | reverse complement strand
ATATTTAATGCTAAAGGACACACAGCAATTAGATAAAAGATATCCTCAAACCCTAAAAATAAAATAAATTTAAATGGCAAAATAATTGAAAGGATAATTGTGGTAGCTATCCATAATTTAATCGTCTTTATCCGAATTTGTATCTTGAACCTTTGCCCCTTCGAATCTAAATGACTAATAAATAATGCAATTCTGTCGTTGGTTTTCAATTTATCTGATAAAGCCTTAAATTTAACCAGAAGGTTTTGGGAGTTAAATTTTTTAATAAATCGAATTTTTTCTGGTCGTCGTGTTAACAAAATAGAAGCTATCAAAATGCTACTTAATATAATTAGTATAATTGGAGTTATAATAGGATTGTATATAAAATAAATCGATAAAAAAATCAAAGATCCTGATGTAAATGCAATTTTAGGATAAATTCTAGAATAGAACGAACTAAAGGTAAAACTCTGAACCTCGTAATCTAGATCTAAGTTTTCTACTTCTTCTTTTACTTGATTAAAAGCTTTAAGTTCAAATGGAGTCCCAGATAATCGAGGAAAAGCATATTTTTTGAGGTTTATTTTTATTCGGTTCTCTTTAATCATTATAATCTTTAGTTAGATCCTATATTCCTGAATTAAATTTGACTTACATATCCTAAAATAAGTTGCTATATATTTTAACCTTGAATTCTTATATTTAAGTGTTGCACTTCTAATTCATTTGATCAAATCAAATAACTTCATTTTCAAATTTATTAAAACAAGAAAATAAGCTTAAATTTCTTTAAGTTGACTTAGAGTTCCTGCATTAAAAGTTTTTTATATTCTTCTTTCCTTTTATTAATATTTTGCTTACTTTCGTTATTAGAATCAGACTTTTTAAAGAATTCAGAGAAAGGAATTACAACTTTAGATAAATCATATTGATATTCTAAGTCGAATTCATACATTTTCTCTAATTTTTCTCGAATTGCTTTTCTTATTTTTTCGGTGCTCAATTTATAATCCTCTCATTACCAATTCTTTTTTAAAATTTCGAAGAACATCTTCAAATTCTAGTTTCATCAAGGTTTTGTAAATGGGATGCCGGTTGTCAAATCGCATAATTTCCTCCCCTGTATAAATATCTGCTATTTCCTTAGTATACTCAGGGTTCTCAGATACTTTTCTAATTTTTAGAACATCCATTTAGTTTAACCATAAATCTTAGCTTTTTACGATATATATGCCATCGATAAGAAGATTCAATCCTTTTTCCTCTAATTTATCTCCATTTTCTAAAATTAAATTGATTAAGACAGAGGAATTTATATCCAGTTGTCCAGCTAAACGATCTATTTCGATTTTACTGATTCTCTTAAAGAATTGAGGTAATTTATCAATTTTCAGTTTTAATTCTGCCTTATCATCAATAAGTTTGATTTCTCTTCTAACATCTCCGAATATTATTCCATATACGCTTTGGATTGTGTCAGCGTTTTCTCCTATCCATTTTTTTACTATACTTCTTATCACTTCTGACTTATTTTGACCTTCGTATCCGACTAATTTTTCAATAATTGAATCGTCGAATTTATCGAGACTAACTGTAGTTCGTGGTAATTTTGGTTTTTTCCGTTCCTTTTCCGTTTCTTTATCAGAAGTAGATGACATGTTTCACGACAAATTTCGACAAAAATTTTTTAACTGAAATAAAATAAAAAATAGTACTATTTAAATAATTGCATTGCAGCACATGATCTGCAACTGCACTGCATCATATTTAAATAATATCAGTGTTATTCATATATTATCAAAATGGTATATCGATATTTCTTTGAAAAAAATCTAAAAGCTAAGGTTGTGTGTGCGAAATGTTGGAATTATATTCCCCTGATTTTGAAGCATTAAACACAAAAGATAGGATTACCATTGATCTAATCAAAGATGGAGAAGAATTTTTAAAACAATTCGACATTGATGAAGATTTCTTGCTTGATACCGTCTCGTTAATTTATAGATATTTAAGAATTAAAGAAAAGGTACCTCATAATTTGTATAAGTTCTACATAGCAGCTTATTATATAGTTACAAGGCATCCTTTTGCCTTTCCTGCCCATGAAACTAAAAAGGATTTCTGCAAAAAGTTTAATTTAGAAATTAGCTCGTTGGAATACTGTGTTGATAAAATTGTATCAAACTTTAACTATATCAAAATTCTAGACGACATGAAGTTCCCGTACTTTATAGATCCAAAGCGAGATTTAAGCTTAGAAATAATCAAGAACATAGTAAAATCAAAAATAGAAGCTGCTATGATGAAATTCTTATTGTATAGTAGACCAGTTAATTCACAAATATTAACAGAAGAATTAGTAAGTGACATAGTGTTTGAACATAAAGCTTTTCCCGAAGAACTATTTCGACAGTTATATGAAATAGTTTCTAATATTGTCGAAGCAGAATTCACTGATCACAACAAGTATGTTATGCTTCAACAAAAATATTTTATTTAACTATTTTATTATTTTCTTTTTAAGATTAGAATTAATCGTTAAGAATATAAAACTTTAGAATTTCTAATCTTAGTGATTTAGAAACTTTAAATAGATAAGATGGTTGAAATTTTCGCTTTTTTTTATCCCATATTTATTATTTAAGGAATTATACGAGAAATAATAATTTAATGAATCGAGATTTGATATATAATTATTTTCCCACTCGTTAAGTGCTAATACAATGTTAAGAAATTGTTTTTGAAAGTTAAAAGGTACTGAATACGCCTCAAAATGAAGAAATGGTGAAATCGCGGAAGGTTCTGTTCTAATTAGCCATCTATCTTCTGAAATTCTAGAATGAATATATTTTCCTGATTTATCAAACCTAGAGCATAAACGATTTGATGTTAGAATAATTCCTAATAAATTGGGATCGTATTCCTTATTTTTTCTAATGTTATAATGAAGATTACATAGAACGAAAACATTATCTTTTATTTTGATAGCAAATTTATCGTTTCTAAAGATGAAAACGATTGGGAAAATTAAACTTGTTAATAAATAGATGAAAAAAGAATTTTGAAAGAATACACTCCAGAAAGTGTTATTAAATTGGATAATTCTCATATC
>JBHLLM010000421.1:0-3100 GCA_048885575.1 Candidatus Hermodarchaeota archaeon | reverse complement strand
CTTATTGCTTCGAATGGGATAAATCACAAGGTTTTATTAGATGCACTTAAATCGAATGAAATTCTTAAGAGTAGTTATTCAATCTGAACTATGCTTCTAAATAACTTAACAACGTAGTTTGTGCTACACTTGAGGTTTTATCTAAATTTGATAGTTTTATTCCAATAAGTCTAACTTTTTTGTTCAAACTTGAAAATTGATTCAATAGTTCAATAATAACTTTTAGCACCCGATTTTTATCCTGAATGTGATAAGGAAAGGATTTTGAACGAGTAAATGTAATAAATCCCTCAAGTCTTATTTTAAGAGTTACTGTTTTGTAATATATTTTATTTTTAATTACATTCTTATGAATTTTATTATTTATTTCTTCAAGTTTTGATATAATTATGTTAAGATCATCCGTATCCTCATAAAAAGTTCTTTCCTTACTTATAGATTTTCTATTACCTTGAAATTCTTCTACTTCTCTAGTATCAAGTCCATTTGCAACATTCCACACCCATACTCCGTTTTTTCCAAACATTTGTTTCATTTTGGGTAATGGAGTATTAATAATATCACCGATAGTAAAAATCCCGTTTTTATTGTAATATATTCTTGATTTCTTGCCAATACCTGAGACTCTAGTAATTTCTAAATTATTCAAAAAATCTTTTATTTGATTTGGTTCAACAATGGTAATTCCATTTGGTTTATCGTAATCTGAGGCAATTTTAGCTATGGATTTAGTTGGAGCACACCCTACCGAGATGGTAATACCTACTTTTTTTTGTATTTCGTTTTTTAATTTTTCAACTAATTCCTTTACCTCTTTAAAATTTGTACATTTATCTGATACATCTAGGTACGCTTCGTCAATGCTTACTTGCTGAAACTTATCTGAATAGGAATTAACAATCTCCATCACTTTTTTTGAGGCTTTCTGATATTTCTCAAAATTAGGATGAAGGTAAATACCATGAGGACATCTTTTATAAGCTTGGGATATAGGCATTGCTGAATGGAGTCCTAATTTCCTAGCTTCATAATTACAAGTACTGACTACACCTCTTCCTTTTCCTTCTTTGGGATCTGCTCCTATTATGATAGGTTTTCCTCTATATTCTGGATTATCTCGTTCCTCAACAGCTGCAAAAAAGCAATCTAAGTCGCAATGTAAGATAAAACGGCTCATTTTAAATCATACTTATTAACTTGCATTAATTTAGACATTTTTAGTAGAACCAAATAAAATATAAAAAGTTGGACTTTATCGAATTTTTAATTTAAATTTGCATAATGTCAAAATTCTTCTTTAGTAAATATCTAATTCTATGAAAATACATTTTTAATCTACCTTTAATTTAATTTTATATGGAAACGGATAAGTTAGAAGAACTTCGGAAAACAGTTGTAAGAGGAGCTCAAGAGATTTATAATAAAGGTTTAGTTGAGGACGGAGAAGGCAATGTTAGTGTGAGAGTAAATAAAAATGAAATACTAGTTACTCCTACATCCACCAAATATGACCTATTAAGCCCTGAGTTGATTGTTCATATGGATTTAGATGGAAATGTATTAGGTTCGGGTAAAATTCCATCCACTGAAGTCAAAATGCATCTAGCCGTTTATAAGGATAGACCTAAGGTTAAATGTGTTATCCATCATCATTCTCCCTATGTTTCTATGCTTTCAGTTCTAAGAAAGGGTATCCCAATTATAATGGAACAACAATTAATATTTCTTGGAGGAGAAATTCGATGTACTGAAATAACTGAAGCTCACACAGACGAGATGGGAATAAGTGCACTTAAAGCGTTAGATAGAAATAACGCAGCGATTCTGGCAAATCATGGAGCAATTATTTGTGGTAAATCTTTAGATCACGCTGTTCGCTTTTCTGTGGTATTAGAAAAAATGGCGAAAGTGTATTGGGGTGCTTTACAAATTGGTGAACCGTTAACAATCCCTAATGAAAACCTTGAAGCACATGAGAAAATGTATAATAGCTTATTTGCATGTTATCCTAAAAGATTTAGAAAAAATCAAGGTTAAGCGTTGGATAATATGGAGTTAGGGATAAGTTCATTAGGTCATATTATTGACTATGGGCTCAATAGCAAGTATACAGATATCTTCAAAATGCTTTATCAATCTACAGAAGAATGCCTTAAATTTGCCGAAGAAAAGGGCATAAAGATCGTAGAACTTGTAATTGAACCCCAAAATATATTTACAGGTACAAATAGACAGGAATTTATTGATTTAATTAACTCATATAGAATTAAAAAGCAAGTACATGGTCCATTCATCGATGTTAATTTATGTTCTCATAATGAATTAATTTTAAAAGCTTCAATAGAAGCTTACATTGAGACGGCTAAATTTTGTAAAGAAATCTACGTTGATGTTATGACAATACATCCCGGTTTAGCCAACTTTTTGTTACAATTCATAAGAGATTATAATAATAAACAATTAGCTAAAGCAATAAATATCCTATTAGATTTTACATATCATTTTAATCTAACAATTTGTTTAGAAAATATGCCTAAAAACACGCATATTATGTCAGATCAGAATAATATAGCAGACGTTTTGAGCTTAATTGGAAGAAAAGATTTATTTCTCACATATGATACTAGTCACTTCTACACAAATAACGGAGATGTAAATATATTATGGGAAAAATATCATAAAATTATAAAAAATGTACATCTCGTTGAAAACTTTACAATTGATTCTGACACTCATCCACCACTGGGATCAGGGAAAGTTGATTTTAAAAGAATTTTAGATACAATTAGAAGATATGAATATAAAGAGGCGTTAATTATCGAACTCTCATCTAATAAAGATTTAAGCAATAGTATTGATTATATTAACAAGTTTTTATAACATAATTTGACAATTATTGATTATCATTATATATTACTCGTATTTAATTTGAAAAATAACGAATTCAAAGGATCTAATTTAACTATTCTATGTTATCTGCAAGTTTACTATTTGGAATGAGATAATCTGTAGGGACTTTTTCTACATTTGGTTTTACATTTTTAAAAAAAGCAAAAGGAACACCAATATACCTTAACTCACACATTATCTTCTTTTCATT
>JBHLLM010000420.1:0-3101 GCA_048885575.1 Candidatus Hermodarchaeota archaeon | reverse complement strand
AGTATAAATATTGTAAAGGCGTTTCCTGCATCAACGAGAACTATATAATGCATACCAGTTTGACCCCAGATTCCTTCTACTAAAGGGAAAAAGAAATTCGCGACATTAAATCCAACCATTGCCATGATCATGGCTCCCTTTATTAGAGAAGGATGTTTTCGAAAAGTTAGGATACCAATGAATGCCATAATGAAACCAAATATAATATTAATTAAAGGTAATAGTACTAAAGATAAGTCAAACTGGATTGTAGTCGTAAATTTAAGAATTACTGCCGGAAGTGTAATATTAAAGATGATTTTTGCTATTGTATCACCGTCAGATTCTTTTAATATCTTTAATTTTTTAATCAAATACCCTATAGCCACTATTGAAATTGATAATAAAAAAACTACATTTACATCTGTCATCTTCACTTATTCTTAACATTTGTTAAGATGGTAAATAAAATATTTAAAGTAGTTAAATAATTATCTACATTGTTTTCAATTAGCAAAAAACTAATATTTAAATGATATTTGAGTAATAAAACATAAGGATTAATAGATTCTGCTTATAATGGGAGGAAATATTCGAACCGGTTTAGAAGATACTATTTATTATCGAAAAGGAGAACTTGCTGAAGCTAACGCCCAGTTAGTAAAAAGGATAGTTAGGATTGCTAATGAAATTGGAAGAGAAGTTGCTACTGTTCATGAAGCTAAAGAAATTTTAGGAATAAAAAAATAACTCAGATAAAAAAAAGAAAAAGTAAGGAAATTATTGTAATTCTGGATGTTCTCGTAGTTTTTCTCTCATTTCCTTAAGTCTCTCTCCATGTAAACCGTAAGATTTAAAGAAAAGAATAGATCCTACGAGTGCTATCGAGGGAAACAGAAAAATTAATGCTTTTAAACCGATATCCCTCAAAGCTGGATCAGCAATGATAGGTGTATATTCGCTCCAACCCGTTCCTGAAAAGACAATAGCTATTGTTGTAATACCAAGGATTGTTGAAAAACGGTGGATAAAAGCGTTAACACCATAATAACTGGCTGCTCTCTTCACACCAAACTTCAGTGCATCTTCTTCTATAACATCTGCATGAATTAAATCAATGAAAAATAATGCTGACGAGAGACCAAAACCGATGGTAAAGAATATAACCATTGCTAACATTTGACTTATTTCGTTATTTGATAAGAGAATTAAGGGGAATAAGGTTATTATCCAAATACCCAGACCCCACATCAATCCTTTTCGAGTTCCTATTTTAGCTCTGATTCTACTTTGTATCGGCATAAATATAGCAGCAGAAAGTAATGCTATCATCAATGTTACGCCAATCATAAGAGATCCTTTGATATGTCCAAGAATATAAATTGCGTATAAAGGAAATACCGTCAACAAGACATTAAAGCAGTACCAAATCAGCATGTTTCCTAGAGTAAATTTTATGAATGTCCTATTTGAAAAAGTTGTTTTTAAGGATTTGATGAAAGATGGTCGCTTTTCGAATGTAGTTAAATCTTCATCTTTTTCTTTAACAGAAAAAAATACAAATAAAATCGCCATTACTAACACAATTACAAAAAGAATTAGTCCTGCGATAACATACATTGATCGAATGCTAGCAACTTCTGCAGCGTATCCTGGATCAGATACATCAAGTGTAGGAGCTAAAGGAGATATTACGAACGTGGGAACGAGAGAAGCAAGAATGACAGCTATCATTGTAAAACTCTTTAAGAACACATTAATTGCAGCCCTATCTTTTTCAACGGGGAACATTTCAGGAAAGACTGCATTAGTGTTGACTGAAAACATTGTATAAAAGAATTCAAATGTAAATATTATAAAAATAAAATAGACAAACTCAAAACCAGCAGGAACTGTATATAATAGCACCATCATTAAAGATAATGGAATAAATGCAATAATTAAATAGAATCTTCGTTTTCCTAGCTTACCTTTTTGTTTAGTTCTTTCACTTAGTCCTCCTAAAATTGGATCATTGACCATATTCCACACACCCCATAGAATAAATCCAATCCACATTTCAAACATACTTAAACCAACAACAGCAAAATAAAATGTAAAAACATATATGGTAAATGCTTGATATGTCATTTGATCAGGGAAACTACTCGTGGCAAATAATGCCTTCTCTTTAAATGTTAATTTACTTTCGCTCATTTTTTTTCTGAAATTCTTATAAAATTATAATTAAAATTAATCACACTAGATAGTATTTAAAATTATGCTCAAAGATGAGAATCACATAACTCTATTAGAAAAAGATTTATAAAAAAATGGATTATAAATTCAATTAATTTAAAATCTTAGACAAGTAGCTGTAAAAAAGGAAAAAAAAGATTTTAAACCTTTTCCTTTTCAGGAATAATATTCACTCGTCTATGTGGACCTTCAATTAAAGAGATAGCATTTTCAGGACAAAAATAAGCACACACGCCGCACCCAACACATTCTTCTCCCACTTTTTCTGCAATTCCCTGATTATTTAATTCAAGTACTTGATTAAAACACTTCTCGACACATGTGCCACATCCTATGCATAATTCTTTATCAATATCAACTAAATAACTGGCTATATTAACCATTGGAAACACGACAGAAGCTTTACTAGTTGGGCAGCAACAACTACAACAATTGCAAATTGCTACTTCATCTTTACTAAGATCTGAATTTAGGTGGTATACCTTATGTACTAATCCTGCATCTTCAACATTCTTTAATATTATTAATGCTTCTTTTTTAGAAATAAGTCTAGTGAAACCGTATTTAGCTGTATGCCTTGCACTTTTTCCAAGAGTAAAACAACTTTCTCCCGGAGGATTTTGTTTGCATTTATGTCCTAAGAAATTCTCTTTTTGTCTGCAATAACATTGCCCTACAGCTATATCATCGTATTTATTAATAATTTCTTTAATGTCTTGCGCAGTTACCACCTGTTCCTCGGGTATTTCTAGATTTTCATCGACAATAATTTTAATTTCTTCTCCAGTTTTTTTATTTTCTTTAATAGGAACTGTTCGATCCATCGCTGGTATAGTTTTCACTATATTATGGAGATTATCGTAATCATTTTGAGCAAGTGCTCC
>JBHLLM010000419.1:0-3111 GCA_048885575.1 Candidatus Hermodarchaeota archaeon | reverse complement strand
TTGTACGAGTATCAAATATAATTATTTTTGCATCTTCTAATTTGTTTAAAAAGTCTTCATAAGAGCTTCTATCTATAAATCTTTTAGCATAATCATGCAAATAATCGATAGCAGCGAGTGCTATATTGGTTGCACCCTGTATCTCTAACGATTTAATCTTTTCCGCGTCTTTTAATAATTGTTTAATTTCATTTCACCTTTTTCTTATTTTTAGTTAACAAATAGGAGACATTTATCTTTTATTATACTCAATAATTAATCTGAATTTTCATCCAATGAACTATTTTCTTCTTTAAAATCCTTTGGATCGATCTCTAAAAATAGAGGACCGATATAATTACAAGATGTACATTCGAACATATTTGGTGCTAACCAACCAGAAACATTAACAGCGTTTTTTAAGGTAGCTTTTTTGCATTTCGGACAAATTCTTATACGTGTCATCTTGTATTTTAAAAATACTATAATTAAAAAATAAAATTTAACTTGAATCGAGATTATTAGTTATAAGAATAATAGTTACATTTTCTCATTTAAAAATTGTTTGATATATTATATAATCATAAATAACATTTAGTCTCTTTCAATATTTATATTATAAATTATCATAAATATGGTATGCATTATAAATAATCTATGAAACTAATTTTTATTCTAAAACACAAAATATATTTGTTAAAATGAGCAATTTGGACTTAGAGCGAAGATCACTGCCCAATGAGCCGGGTGTTTATTTCTTTCTTGATAAAAAATCAACTATAATTTATATAGGGAAAGCTATAAATCTTAGAAAAAGAGTAAATCAATATTTCCTTAAACAAAATTACAGTGATCCTTTTTATGAAGAAAAAATTAGGGAGCTCGTAAAGGGGATTCAATCTATAGAATTTATTGTTACTGAGAACGAAAAGGAAGCAAAAATATTAGAGAATATTCAAATCAAAAAGTTTCAACCCCGATTTAATGTCATAATGCGAGATTCTAAGACATATCCTTGGGTTGGGCTTTTCTATTCTGAAAAATACCCTAGAATCCGAATAATTAGAGGACCTGAAAAATATTCTCAAGAAAACTTATTTTTAGGACCTTATACTGATAAGAAGGAAATAACGAGAATTTTAAGAGATCTACGCAAAATTTTCCCATACTGTTCATGCAAAAAAGAAGTGAAAAAGAGCAAGAGACCTTGTCTTTATTATCAGTTAAAGCTCTGTCCAGGACCGTGTATTGAAGCAATACCCGTAGATAAATATTTGCTAAATATAAAACAAATAGAAATGTTTTTGAAGGGTCAAACAGAAGAATTAAAGGAGCAAATACAAGAAAAAATGGATAATGCAGCACTCCTACAAAATTATGAAGTTGCTGCTTTTTGGAGAGACAAACTTCAAGCAATTGAAAATTCCATAATTAATCAAAATGTACTATTAGAGAAAAAGGAAAATAAAGATATTATTAGCTATTATACTGATGAAAAAGCAAAGTTTACAGCAATGGTTATTATTCATATACGTGAAGGGAAGATAACGAATAAAAGTTCCTTTTCTTTCAATATTGAAGATAAATTGGTCCATAAAAATGAAATTTTCCCTTCAATTATGGAACAATTTTACCAAAATTTAACGCATAAATTACCCGAAGTCATAGTTGTTCCCGAAATCTATGAAGGTGTAGAATTATTTAGAGAAATTCTTAGAGAATATAATAATAACTTAGTAATTAGAACTCCCATTGAAGCTGAATACGGATTACTTAGAATCGCAAGGAAAAATGCCAAGGTGATCGTCGAACAAGAAATTCAAATGGAAGAAATAAAAAAAAAGGAAGGAGATCAAATTCAGAAAGCATTAGAAGATGCAAAAGAAATTTTGAGTTTGCCAACAGTGCCAAGAATAATTGAAGGATTTGATATCTCTAATATCGAAGGGACAGACGCAACAGGATCTATGGTTTATTTTCTTGAAGGCCGTCCTTATAATAAAAATTATCGATATTTTAACATTCAAACAAAATCTACTCCCGATGATGTCGCAATGATGAAGGAAGTGATTAAAAGAAGATATACTATGATATTAAAAAATGATCTTTCATTACCCGATCTGATTCTTGTAGATGGTGGAAAAGGTCAACTGAACGCTGGTTTTAGCGTTTTAAAGGATCTTGGTATTGAAGGTATCCCTATAATTGGATTAGCTAAGAAGCTTGAAGAAATTTTTGTTCCTAACAAAAAAGAACCGATTATATTACCTAGGAATTCTAATCTTCTAAAAATTTTTCAACAAGTAAGAGATGAAGCTCATAGATTTGCCGTAAAGCTACATAAAAAGCAACGAGAGAAAAGAGTACAAAGATCAGTTTTAGATGACATAAAAGGAATAGGACCCGCAACTAGAACTAAGTTGCTCAAACATTTTGGAAGCGTAGATAACCTCAAACAGGCCACTCCTGAAGCTATAGCTCAGGTTGTTGGGAAAAAGTTAGCTGATGTTATATTAAAAGAGCTGAGTAATTAGGAGTACTTTTTTGGATTTTTAAAGATTCTTTTGAACTCAGAATATCGAGAGTGTTCTCTATTGATTTGAAATAACTAGTTTAATAAGTTCTGTAGTAGCTTCGCAATAAATTCGAGAGAGCGAATCAACTTTCGCTTCGCTTATGACTCTAATTATTGGTTCTGTATTTGAAGGGTGAATAAGTACAAACCATTCTTTTTCTTTGCTGAATCTAAGATCCTGCCCAATATGTTCAACTTCTTCTCCCTCTTCAATTAGTTCTTTTTTAACTTTGTTAATTATATCATTTACTTCGGTTGGATTAATTTTAATTTTTTCTCTATGTGAATAGTATTTTGGTAGTTTAGAAACAAGTTTCGATATTTTTTCTCCCGAATTCACTAAAATCTCTATAATCTTAGCTGCAGCAAAAACACCATCACGTGTGTTATTAAAATTTGGGAACATCACTCCCCCACATGATCCTTCGCCCCCAAAAATAAAACAGTTTTCTAAACCCGCATTTCTATTGTTCATTAAACTATTTATTGTTTCAGCTAAAAAAACTTCTCCTATTCGAGTTCTCCTTACTTTCGCTTTATATTTTTCTGCAATAACG
>JBHLLM010000418.1:0-3133 GCA_048885575.1 Candidatus Hermodarchaeota archaeon | reverse complement strand
AATATTCATAGTATAGTATGATTTTTAGGATCAGGAAGTCATCAAGAGTTCTTTATTGGTAATTTAGTTATTTACTACATCTTTCATGTCATAATTGGGGGCGTACTCTATTATTGTTTCTTTAAAGTCTTAATCTGTTAAATTTTTTTAAAACCTTTCTTTTTTTCTTGGGACTGCCACTTTTTATATTCGTTATCAAGTTCAATTATGAAATCATTCAAGTTTTCTTTATTTAAAATGATCGTATCTCCTTCAAGAATAAAATTGAATTTTTGAACCCAACGTAACATTTTATCATAAAAATCTTTATCACTGCTGTAAAATGCTTGAAGTTCTTTAACTCGAATTCTATCTCGATTTTTTACAAGATCACGAAACCTAATTAGCTCATTCAATCTTGGAATAAGGTTTTTTTTAACTGTTGAGTGGTAGCTATATACAATACAAAAAGAAAAAAAGATAGCAACTACAATAGAAGGCAATATACCCAGAATAACTAGAGATGAATGGGACACTTGCTCACCTGAGGTTGGAATGATAGGTAAGAAGCCCATACTTTCTAAAGAGATAAAAAAAAATCCAAAACATAATAGGAGGAAAATAAAAAATGAGGACCATCGAATTTTACTTGCTACCTCTGATTGAGATCCCGAGAGGGCAATTTTTTTAATCTTGGCGATAGATTTTATTCCCATGAAGATTGATAGTCCTATGAATTCAGTTGCAATTACCCAACCTAGAATGATGCTTACTGGAAATAGATTTTGATAAATCTCTCCACTTACATCTGGATCACGGACAATTACGTATAATACAAATATAGCAATCATTAACCCAATATTGAGCGGTATTAAAATTGATTTTCGATTTTTAAAAATATTAATAATGGAAGCCTTAATTGAATCTTTTCCTCGTTTTGCTAGTGATAACCCGATTAGAGCAGTAGAAAAGAATAAGAAAGCTCCTAAAATTAAATAAAACACTATTGGCAGCCACATTGGTAACAAAAGGAATAAGGCAATGATCAATGCGAAAAGGGATATTATAAAACCAAATATGCTTGCTATTTTAAATTTATCTTTCATTGGAATTGACATGTTAACACCAAATCTATTTTTGTCTTGATAATTAAACAGAATAAAACATTTTTAAGATTTTTCCCAATTTTCAAAATAGTTAAATGAGCTTTATTTAATATTAATCTTAAATAATACTTTAAGAGGCTAAATTTATGCAAAATATTATTCAAATTGACATAGAATTGAACTGTGGTATTAGTGAAGCGTTCGAAATGTTCACAGTAAGCAAGAAGTTAGAATCGTGGTTGCCTGAGAAAGCGGAAGTTGAACCTAAAGTCGGTGGCAAGTACGAACTATTTTGGAATCCTAAATCTCGGGATACCAATAGTACGATTGGCTGCAAGATTACTAGCATTGAAAGAAATAAGTTTTTATCATTCGAATGGAAAGGACCTGAGATGTTTCAATCTTTTATGAATTTCTGCGATCCATTAACGCATGTAGTAGTCGTGTTCACTCCAAGCGTTGATGATCCTAGAAAATCACTAGTCTATCTGTTTCATACTGGTTGGAGAGATGATCCAGTGTGGGAGGAAGCGCGTAGTTATTTTGAAAAGGCATGGTTGCGTGCTTTAACTAATCTTAAAGAGAAAATTAGCTCCGATTCTATGCGATCTAATACTAACTAGCGACTTAATATAATTTTATCTTCTACCCTTGACATTTAAATGAGTGGCTTACTTATAATTGCATTAGGTTGAAAACTTATGTCTGAAGAAATGTTAAAAGAACTTGATATAGACCATTTTAGAACTGTATTTAGTAAATACACCCGAGAGGCATTCCAAATGCTTCCTAAGTTGGATAAACCGCGTATATTAGACATTGGTTGTGGTTCAGGGGTTCCCACCATGGAATTAGCTAAATTAACCGATGGCGAAATAATAGGTATTGACATCGATCAACAAAGTTTAGACAGATTAAGAAGAAAAATTGAAAAGGAAGGCTTAACGAACAGAGTTAAAGCTATTAAGTGTTCACTTTTAGATATTAAATTTCCAGACAATAGTTTCGATATCATATGGGCTGAAGGTACATTGACAACTCTTGGAGTTGAGAAAAGTTTAACAAAGTGGAATAGACTCCTTAAACCCGAAGGATTTTTAGTAATCCATGATGAAATCAAGCACTTTTTTAAACAGCGTGATAAAGTTGATAGATGTGGTTATAAATTTATTGACCACTTCTCTTTACCTGAGGAAGCTTGGTGGAAAGAATATTACCAACCATTGGAAGTTAGGCTTCAAAAGTTATTTAAAAAATATGCAAATGACGAAGCCGCGCTTAAGGTGCTGAAAACACATCAGAACGAGGTAGATATTGTGAAAGCTAGCCCAAAAAGTTTTCAATCAGTCTTTTGTATCATGCAAAAGTTAGAAAAAAAAGTAGAGAATCATTTATTTCAAATAATTTAAGGCCGTTAGTGCGTAAATTTTGGTTACATTTATTAAGTCCTCAATGTAAATAAACTCGTCTTGGGCGTGGTAATTATTATCTCCATGTAGAGTTCCAATTACTATAGTATCAATACCGTTTCTTTTAAAGTGATGAGCATCGGTTGTGGCTATAAACAATTTAAAATCACGTTCCTCATTAAATAGGGTTTTATAAGCTCTTTTTACGCTCACAGCAAATTTCGTATTAGGGTCTGCAATTAAAGGTTCAATAAAAACGGGTACTTGAACGCTTAATTCTATTTCCGGATTTTTTTCTTTGTATTCACTAACAAAGTTTAGCACTTTTGTCTTAATGGCTTCTAAGTCCATTTCAGGAATTACGCTGATGATGCAATGCAGACTGCAGTTATCTGGAACTGTTGAATATGATACTCCACCATCAATTTTCGTAATTGTAACAGAACCTACTTTGGAAGGCATACCTGGGGCTAAAGGATGTTTGGTTTCTTGTTGTTCTAATTCTTTTTGAAGGTTCTTTAGAAAATCGATGATTGGAAGCATTCTATCTATCGCATTAATTCCAGAATACTGATTTCGGTTTGGCGGATTTAAATCAGGATAAGCCATAGTGTGTCGTCGAACTCCTTTAGTGGTAAA
>JBHLLM010000417.1:0-3141 GCA_048885575.1 Candidatus Hermodarchaeota archaeon | reverse complement strand
AGAGCTTGCTTCGATTTTGTTTTTTGTCATACTAATCCCAGATATGATTTTACAATTTGTAAGTATTATATGGTTTAATTATTTAAATAGGATTTAGTTTTCAGAATTTTTAACATAGAAAGTTAGGGAAACTATTTCTTGACATTAGAATGTTCGTTAAGTTAATTAACTTCATCGTTAATTTCTTTATTAACGGTATCCATAGTCTCAATTGCAACTTGATATTTACTTAAAACAATTGTAGCGATTACGCTAAAGATTACAGCGATAGAAAAAAGAAGGATGTTAGCAAAAGTTTGTTTAAAGACAAGGAGGCCTGCAATAATAGGAAGAAGCAAAGCAATGGAATCTAAAATAGGATACATAATAAGAATTTTCCCTTTTTGAAATCCTCCTTGATAATACGGTAGACTGGAAAGATTGAAAACTGCCATCATCCAAAATCCTAAAAATACCCATAGATGGGCGTAGGTACCTCCAAAAAAGAACCAAAATATGCCAAAAGGTAACTCGAATAATGTATACCACTGAAAACCTTCACCTGTTTGAATTAAAGCTTGAGCTAAAACATTCGTAGCAGAGCCTCCAAGTGCGAATAAGATAGCACCTCCAAACATTATAAAAAGGCCCTCAGAACTTTTACCCCGTTTTTTTTTAGCCAGTGTTAACGAGATAAAACATATAATAAGCGATATTGCCAAAAATGTAATAAATGATGGAACAAACTCATATAAATCAAGATCAACATCAGAAATACCAGCAAGTCCAATGAGTATAGGAGATACAGTCAACATTCCGATTGCAATATATTCGATAATACCTACTCGTTCTTTTAAGATTTTCATAGCTGCAGGAACGAAAAATATAAAGCCAGTTGCCATCACAGGCTCAGTCACGAGAACTCCCACCATTCCAATAGAAATGATATACGGAAACCACCCACCTACTCCTAAGATAGCACCAATCAACCAAGATTTAAACTTAAACAATTTTAAAAAAGTTTTTATAAGACTAATGAAGCCTTCTTCAGTTTTTATCTCAACACCTTTTACCTTTGCTTCCTTTAATCCTTTCTTTTGATATACAATACCTATATTAAAGCAAAATGTGGTAATTAATGCTAATGTAATACCAATAATTGCAGTAATTAAATCAACTTCTGACATTGATATAAGGTAAAAATATTTATGTCTTATAATTTTCACTTCTTGGTTTAGTAAGGTGCTTACCTTAAACAAATATGTTCAAATTTTAGAAAAAGAACAACAGAGATAAAAGGAATACTATAAAAATTCCACATAAACTTTTTCTAATCATATGTGCTATATGTAAGCGAGGTTTTCTTCCCCCTTTATCGAGTAATTTCGGATATAAATTAGGATCGTGCGGTTCTCTCTGGTACCAATAAGCAGTTGAAGACCAATCGTCTCTACGATGATTATCGTGCCCATGTTCTATTGTAACTATTATTCTCTTATTAAAATAGATTGGATCTTCAATATGATATCTGTAATAGGAAATTTTGCCCCACCAATTTATTCCACCTGGTATAATTGTGCCGTGATAGGGAGCGTGATGTTCTTGATGTTGAGCCCATGATTGGTTAACATAATCTTCTGTGCCTGT
Source organism: Candidatus Hermodarchaeota archaeon (assembly GCA_048885575.1). Lineage (GTDB taxonomy): Archaea > Asgardarchaeota > Lokiarchaeia > Sigyniarchaeales > SOKP01 > SOKP01. The sequence continues at coordinate 1,515 of JBHLLM010000417.1, read as the reverse complement.
TCCATGTAAAGTTGGGACACGTTTGTCAATATCATCGTCAATGTATATCATGTCATCCCCCTCACCCGGCCAATTGATATACCATGGAAAAAAAGTAATATTATCAATATCTATATGGCATCCAACAAAATGGCCTTTGCCATTTGCTTCAAGAATTCTGTAATTTTGAGTTATAGGATCGTCAATGTTGCGCCCTCTATAACTGAATTTTATAGGTTTTATCTTTGAAATTTTTTTTCCGGTTTCACTATCTTTTCTTTTTGGAGCTGTTGGATTTTCACGATGCCAAAGTGCGTGAAATCTCCCATATTCATTTTCATTTTCAAATCCTTCTTCATATGTTTCATAATCGATATAAAAAAACAACTTCATTTGTTTAGAATTATCGTTTTCTATAGTAATTTTAAATCCTTTTGAAAAAGGCATAGGCCACCAACAATTAAATGCTCTACCCCTTTGAGGACTCATTTGAAATGGCATAGAAATAAAGTTTTTATGCTTGGCATGACCTAATCCAAAAAAATCTCCAATAGGAACTTCAACACTTGGAGTGGTGTCTTTTTCATCATCCCAATACATCCTAATTATAATATTTCTAAGATAATAGCGTTCCCTGCATAAAATCGTACACCATATATGAGTTATACATCCTGGACCCTTTACATCACCAATGATTACTTTTTCTCCAGATTTAATATCTATCCACTCGTGATTTCCTCCAGAAATATCGTAACTTGAGACTCTTCTTCTTTTGAAAGAATCTGGTTGAATTTTTGCAATATTATGCACACTAGATTTACCTAATTTCATAGATTAAATAAAGACATTCTAGTATTTTAACTTTTAATTTCTACTATTGTAGGTTTAATAACGATTTATTTGAAATAGGACAAAATCTTAAATACCTTTTAAAATCAGATTATCATATTAAAATCTGAAATAATAATTACAAAATAGCTGATAAAGAATGGTTTTAGAAGCAGCAGACGACAAAATTTCTTTTTTTAAGCAATACTTTTCAGTTATTATTTTAATTGCCAATATTGCAGTTTTTATATGGCAAATTATGGATCCTACTGGTCAAATGCATATTGAATATGCTTTTGTTCCTGCCAAATTTTTTGCTGGAGAGGAGCTTTGGACAATTTTCACATCGATGTTTATGCATGGAGACATAATTCATATTATAATGAATATGTGGTTTTTTTTTGTAATAACTGATAATTGTGAACACGCTATGGGACATGTGTTTTATCTGATAACATATTTCGTTTCGGGTATATTTGCCACTATGCTTCACGCCTTTAGCACGATTTTAATACCAGTTTGGGGCCCAATCTTGGCAAATATTCCTTCATTAGGAGCATCTGGGGCAATTTTCGGACTTATGGCAGTTTACGTAATACTTTATCCCTCCAATAAATTTTATCTTCCAACAGGGTCAACAATGCGTAAAGTAACTGCTAGTTATTTTATAATTACCTACTTTATCGCAGAACTTACATATGCCATGGT
>JBHLLM010000416.1:0-3151 GCA_048885575.1 Candidatus Hermodarchaeota archaeon | reverse complement strand
GATTCCCTCTCCATTATTCCAAAAAAAGAACAAAATTCATTGGTAAAGTAATGATGAAAAAATGGATAAAGGGTTTGAAAAAAGCAGATCTTAATGATGTAAAAAATAAAAGTGCTGCAAGATTCCACAAAGTAATATCTACTTATTCAGATTCTAAGTCACAAGATCTTGAAGCGTTAATGTATGTATTGGAAGGGGATATTCAACGTCCCGATGGTATAATCCCAACTGATCCCAAAAGGAAAGAGGCTCTTAAAAAAATCCATGTGCCAGTTCTGACCGTTTTTGGATCTGAGGATTCTTTAGCAAAAGATAAATCTGTCAGAGCTCAATTAGTACCTGGTTCTTCTTATTTTCAAATCGAAGGAAAAGATCATATTACTGTTGTCGCAGATCCCAAAGTTCACATGGTCGTAAAAGCTTTTCTGGATTATGTAAACAAGAATTAACTGGATATTCCTATTTTTTTGTGAAGTTATTGATTACTAAGTAATACAATCAGCGCCCTACCAGTTCCTTGATTTTTTTAACCCCTTCCACGGCATCAGATGCATAACAGTCGGCACCAATCTCTTCGGCAAAGTGTTTTGAAACTGGTACACCGCCAATTATTACCTTAGTTTTCTTATATAACCCTTCTTTACCCATAACCTTGATTACTCTTTCATTTAAATCCAAAACCAGATTTAAGAACCAGAAAATATTTCATTCTTCTATTTACTTCTTTTTTGAGAGCTTTTTTTAATTGGAGTTTCAACTTCCTTTCTTTTATAAGGTTTTGATGGTATTGACTCATCTAATGGAACATTGCATACCCAACATGTATTTTCTAAATCAATTAAAGAGTGAGCACAATGGTCGCAGTATAAAACCTCGCATTTTGGGCATATGTAATTATTAAAACCTTCTATATTAGCCTTGCATACCAAACAAATTTTTTTTTCTTTATAATGAGTTATTTCTTCTTCTGTAATCTTATAAGGTGATTTAAGTGTTTTTGTATATCTATAGTCACATGAAGGAGCTCCAATCGCAAGAGTTTGAGTACGATATACTCCATATCCATAAATGTGTGCTTCACGGATTCTATTCACACATTGGAGTGGAACATATTTTTCAGCACCTAAATCCTTGAATATCTTATAGACTCCACATTCAGTAATATCAAGACCGTATTCGAATGAAATACCTTGACCTTCTACAAATTCTAATACCCAATCATATGGAAAGTTTCTTTTTTGGGAAGTCTCAGCAATAAATTTCGCTTGATTAACAACTGTGGGTTCAAACATCAAATTGGTCGGATCTCCACCACTTCTTTCATATCTTTCTTTTCTGATTCTATGGTGAATATCAACAAATTCGTAAAAAAGTTCCCCGATTTCTCGATATGTTAATCCTTCTTTTTCTAAGACCAGAAAAATTGCGAGATTAGATATGATTTGGATTAGAACACGAGTATAGTAATTTTTGTTTCCTCCAATATACGGCATTTTGGGAATTAGTTTCTCAAATTCCTCGTTCATTTGCTTAATAATTTTATCTTTTTTAGCATCATCATACTTTTCCTCCAGTAATTTTGGAATGCTAAATATGTATTTATTAAAGTCTTTCATTAATTTTGGTTTTTTTTTAATATAGTAATCTCTATCTATTTTAATAGACATTAATTAATTCGCCACTTGGGTTTATTTTCTTTATTATTTAAGAATTATAATAGAGATCCAATGAAGAAATGTCTTCTTTAGTTAATAAATTTTTTTGAAATTAAGAAAATTAACCATCATTCCAAACTAGATTTAAATATTAAGTAAGCAGGCCCCTAGTTAAATCTCAAGAATATAATCTATTTGACGAAACTCCAAATCTGGACTATAATATCTACGATAAGGGCTTTTTTCCTATTCATACCGTTTAGATTTTCCTCAATTGATTTTTTAATTCTATAAAGAGTTCTCTCTATAACTTTTCTCTTTTTCCTCAATGTTTCATTAATGAGAGCTCTAGATCCAAAAAATTCACTTAGTTTGTTATTTGAAAATACTTCCCCAAATTGTTTTGAAAAGGCTTTGTGTATTCTTTCAATAAAAATTATTTCGGTTAGGTTAATCTCTTTCAATTATAATAAAATGGATTTTATTATGATTCTAGAAAAAAATATTTAAAAACAACTAAATAAAAAAAAAAGAAATAAAATTTCTAATCTCGTTGACCTAATATGGTCGTGGAACAAACGCTAAACGCGCCACCAAGGTTATGACACAACCCGATTTTGGCATCAGGTACTTGTCGTCCTTCAGCGCGCCCTTGGACTTGCTTGGTAATCTCAGTGAGCATCCTACAACCAGTACTTCCGATTGGGTGACCAAAACTTTTTAGCCCGCCAGAAGGATTAACGGCAGTTTCTCCATCCCAATTGAATGTTCCATTCTTAAGTTCTTCAGCTGCCATTCCACGATCGCAGAATTGTAAGTCTTGACAGTTGATGAGCTCTGTGATCGTAAAACAGTCGTGAACCTCCGCAGCGTCAATTTGCTTTCGTGGATCGGTGATTCCTGCTTCTTTATAGGCATACTGCGCTGCTTTCACGGTCGATGGAAACGATGTAAAGTCTGCTCCAGGGCCACCTTTAGGAACGTACCAGGGAAAATTTGTGTGGGCCGAAATCGCGTTGGCTTTCACCACCACATAATCGTTCGCGTGAGCGTAAGATTCTGCGAGTTCTGGTCTTGTAAGGATCAAAGCGGCCGCTCCATCCGACATAGCGCAACAGTCGAATCTACCTAGGGGATCAGCAATCATTGGAGCTTTCATCGCAGCATCAATTGAAATTGGGCTTCGAAAGTGTGCTTTTGGATGATGAGAACCGTTATCATGATTTTTTACGGCAACTCGAGCAAGATCCTCCTTTGTCCAACCAAATTCGTGGAAGCATCTGGTTGCTGCCATCGAAAACATTGCGGGTGCCGAAGGTGTTGGGTATAATGGATGTCCAAATTGTGTAAATCCAGGCAGACCACTGCCTCCTTCGTCCATTAGTTTCTCTACTCCACAGGCAAGAGCAATATCATATGCACCAGAGGCAATAGCGAAAGAGGCATTACGAAACGCGTCCATACCTGACGCGCAGTAATTTTCTACTCGAGTGGCA
>JBHLLM010000415.1:0-3170 GCA_048885575.1 Candidatus Hermodarchaeota archaeon | reverse complement strand
TTGAGATTTTTCAATATTTTCACTCTTTCTTATTTATCATGTAAACCATATGCCTAATTTCTGGTAAAATCAAGCTATTTAAAGCTAACTTAACAGCATCAGGAGATCCTGGTAGTAAAAAGATCGCTTTATTTCTAATTTTACCAGCTAAAGCTCTAGAAAGCATTGAAGATGGTCCAATATCCTTGTAAGAAAGATATCTAAATAATTCACCAAAACCATTAATAGTTTTTTCTAAAAGTGGTTTAATTGTTTCATAAGTTATATCCCTTCGTGTTAATCCTGTTCCCCCACTAAAAAGGATCACTTGCGTAGTAGGATTATATATCAAATTTTTTAAGGTTTCAACGATCTGATTTTCATTATCGGAAATTATTTCTGTAGATGTTAAAAACACTCCAGGAGTTTGATCTATGATTTGCTGTACTATAGGAATGGTCTTATCTGAGCTAACTTCTTTTTCTTTTAACTCATTAAATTTTGAGGTGCTTACGATAACTAAAGCAATATTTACTATTTCAGGTCCTTTTTTCTTATGTTCTTCATGAACTTTCATTTAAAAAAATACACCCTTCTTGTCTCTCCTTCTTCAATAATAGATTCTAATTCATCAATTTCGACATAACCATCAGCATAGAACATTGTTCTGATTGCTTCTGAACCAGTTTTTATAGGAAAAATTTTTTTCGTGCCATTCACATCTTTTATTTGGACAGTTTTGAATTCATGGCGTCCAATTGTACTATATATTCTCTCTCCAACTTCTAAATACTCAGAGTATGTTTCTTTTAAAGGATATCCAGTATTTTTTCTTAAAAAATTTTCAATGAATACATAAAAACAACTCAGTGCGGAAGTTGGATATCCTGGTAAAATAAAAATAATTCTATTGCTGAATTTGGTAAAAATTATTGGTTTACCCGGTTTAATTCTAACACCATGGACCAATATTTCTTTATCTTTATATTCTTTTAAAACTTTAGGCCCCAAATCCCCTTCACCTTTAGAGGTTCCCCCAGAAAGTATAATTATGTTACAGCACTCTAAAGCATCGTCAATGACGCGCTTTAGTTCATTAAAATCATCCTTAAGTATTCCAAAAAATACGACTAATGCTCCCGTGTTTTCAATTGCTTTTTTCAAAATCTTTGAATTTACATCGTAAATTTGACCTACTTCTAATACTTTAGCATCATCGCTAACAAGTTCATTTCCAGTACTTATAAGCCCTACTTTTAGCTTCTTGTAAACAGAAACTTCTTTAATTCCACATGAAGCTAGAATTCCTAGGGTTGCTAAATCGATCATTCGATCTTTTTTAACAAGTATTTCTCTTTTTCTAATATCGTGTCCTTTTTCTATTATACTTGTTCCAGGAGTTACGGCTTTCGAAATTAAAATTTTATCACCGGCTTTTTCAGAAAATTCGACCATTACCACACTGTCAGCGTTTTCTGGAATTGCTGCCCCTGTGGCAACATAGGAACATTGACCTTTGGATAAGACTTTTTGAGGTTTTTCCCCCGCGGTAATTGTTTCGATTAATTCAAATTCAATGAAATTATCCTCTTCAGCAAGAAAAGTATCCTCTGCAATAACAGCATACCCATCCATTCGTGATTTACGGAAATGAGGTACATCAATAGGACTTATAATGTCTTTGAATAACACTCTATTATACGCATCATCAAGAGGAATGATTTCATCCTTAATTATTATTTTTGGTATAGAGTTTAAAATTGTTTTAAATTCTTCTACTTTAATAGTTCGTAAAAATTTCATATATTTCTATCCTAACAAGTAATATATATATTTCAATGAACCCATTCTGAAGTTCCATTTAAGAAATTTTCTTTTTTCCAGACTGCAATTTCTTTTTTATATCTTTCTACTGCAGATCTTAAGGCTTTAAATCCTTCTTCTCTATGAGAAGAAACAATTATAACATGAACTAAATCATCTTTAACTTTAAAACTTCCTTTGTAGTGAATTATAATAACATCAATAATTCCAGGTAATTCTCTTATCTCTTTACATATTTTATTAATGCTTGCATTCGCAAGTTCGTCGTAAGAGTCAATTTTTAAATTACGAATAAGTTTACCTTCTTTAGAGGTTTTCCTAACTATTCCTGTAAAGGTTAGAATCGAGCCAGCGTCTTCAATTTTTGGATGGTTTTTTAAAGAAAACAATACATCAGTTAGGTTAATTTCATCTTTTTGATAGATACCTGAATTAATATGGGTAAAATTATTTGTATTCAACTTAGTTAACCACCTGAAAATGGCAATAAAAAAGCTATTTTGTCACCATCCGCTAATACTAAATGTTCTTTTTCTTTATCTTGGATTAATTTATCGTTTACAACGAGAGAAATGTTTTTCTTCAAACCTTTAATACAATTATCCCATATTAGGTTTTCAAGTGGTTCATATTTTCTAAAAATTTTTGAAATAAGCCCAATAATTGTGTTTTCATTCAATTCTAAATACTCACAGTCTTTACCAGTTATATCCTTGAAATTGGCAAAATATAATACTTCTACTTTCATTGTTATAACAATTAAGGTTTAATTAATAATAGGGTTCTCTGGTATCTACCACTTGTTTAACTATTTTTTCATACATAGAAAGTGAGTGATTGTTCTGTAATGCTTCTTTAATGTTAGTGCCTAAATCAGATCGAAATAGGCACCCAAAAAGATTTCCATCACAACCAACTCTTAATTTTGTACATCCCATGCAAAATTCATGTCCGGGACTAATGGTTTCGATTTTAACGGAATTAGGCAATGTAAAAACCTTTCGGTTTTGCATGTTACCTCTCACTTCTATATTTGTTGCTCTCTTCTCAAAGTCTTCTATTATAGGTGTTATATCGAAATAATATTTCTCATAAAATCCATTAGCTTCTCTCACAGATTGAGAAGTTTTATGTAGTTCAATTAATTGCAATATAAACTCATTTTCAGCGCAAAAATTAACTATATCCTTAATTTCCTGATCATTTATCCCTTTGAGAACTACATAATTTAATTTAAGTGGAGTGAGTCCAACTTCTTTTGCTATCATCAGTCCCTCCAAAACAATATTTAATGAATCAGAACCGTATATTTTCTTATAAATATCTGGTTTTAGTGTTCCTAAAGATACATTAATTCGATTTAAACC
>JBHLLM010000414.1:0-3171 GCA_048885575.1 Candidatus Hermodarchaeota archaeon | reverse complement strand
CCAAGAATCTGAATAAGCCTTAGTAACCTCAAATGCGTCCCTTTCTCCTACAAACATTTTGGATTCGAAATCCCCACCTGTCGCAAAAGGAGGATCGATATAGATTAATTTAATTTTTTTTGGGTAAATTTGGAGCAAAGAATTCATAATATCTTTATTATCTCCTTGGATTAAACAATTAATCCACTCCTTGGAAGATATTTCTTTCTTATTATATTCCTCCATCTTCTTTTTAATTATTTCATTATCCAATCCTATATTGTCAATTAAAGGGTATCTATTTAATTCCTGTGTCTGGAGTGGATAAATCTTTTGAGATTTATTGGTGTTAGACGCTTGAAATTCATCTTTGTCCTCCCAATTTAGTTTTGGCATTATTAATCGACTATAAGATGGCAAAAAATTTATTCTTAATTTCCTTTACAAATTTAATTTAAGTAAAATTATGAAATTAGAAGATTACTATGTCTTTCGATGAATTAGATGGATGGAGGAAAACTCATTACACAAAAGACTTAACTCCAAAATTACATGATCAAGAAGTAATTCTTGGCGGTTGGGTGAGAAATTTTCGAGATCTTGGAGGTTTAAAGTTTATAAGCTTACAAGACAAATATGGAGAACGACAGATTACATTAAAAAAAGGGGTTGTATCCGATGAGTTATTTGAAAAAGCTAAACTTGGGTACCAATATTGCCTAATGATTAAAGGTAAAGTAAAGAAATTTGATGCAGCTCCGGATGGAATTGAAATTATACCATCAGAAATCAAAATTTTAAACAAAACCCCAGAAAAACTTCCTATTGATATGACTGGAGAAACTATATCAGAGCTTGATCTTAGGTTAAATAATAGAGCTTTGGATCTTAGATCCTTAAGAAATCAAGCAATTTTTGAGATTCGTGGAGAGGTATTAAAATCTATTAGAAAATTTCTACTCGAACGAGATTTTAGTGAAGTTACAACCCCAAAAATAATAGGTTCCGCGACAGAAGGAGGAACTGAACTATTTCCTATTATGTATTTTGATAAAGAGGCATTCTTAGTTCAATCTGCCCAATTGTATAAAGAACAATTAAGTGGAGTATATGAACGGGTATTTGAAATAGGTCCTGCTTTCAGAGCAGAAAAAAGTCATACTAAAAGGCATATCTGTGAGATCTTTACTTTAGATGTGGAGATGAGCTTCGTTGATATGTATGATGTTATAAAAATCTTAGAAGAATTAGTATATAATGTAATATTGAATATTAGAGAGAATAAAATGGCTGCTTTGAAGGCTCTTAACATGGAAAATAAAACACTCGTTCCAGAATTACCCCTTCCACGCTATAGATACGATGAAATTCTTGAATTACTCAAAAATAAATTTAAAATTTCTATTGAATGGGGTGAAGATATCTCTACAGAAGCCTACAGACAATTAGGAGAAGAACTAACTGGATATTACTACATAACACATTGGCCAATGGCAATAAAACCGTTTTATATTCAACCATCAAAAGATATGAAGTATAGTGAATCGTTTGATCTTCAAATGGGTTTGCTTGAATTAACATCTGGAGGTACTCGCGTTCATAATAGAGTCCAATTAGAGGATGCTATAGAGGAAAAAGGTTTGAATGCTTCTTCTTTTCAATCTCATCTTATTGCATATGATTTTGGAATGCCTCCTCACGCGGGATTCGGTTTAGGAATTGCTCGTTGGATAACTTATATCTGTGGTCTGGATGACATCCGTGAAGCTGTGATGTATCCAAGAACGCCTGAACGATTAACACCTTAAAAATCTTATAAATAAAATTTCATGAATTATTATGTCTGATGAATGGATTGAGTCTTATATAAGTGCAGGAAAAGCTGTTATAGCCGCTAAGAAGTTAGCTGAAAAACTCATAAAGCCTGGAGCATCCTTTTTAGAAATTGCTAATAAATGCGAAGAGGAAATAATCAATCAAGGTTGTGATTTATCATTTCCGATTAACATGTCGTTAAACGAGTACGCTGCTCATTATAGTCCCACTATTGATGATCCAACATTGGTACCTAATACAGGACTGTTAAAGATTGATATAGGCTCTCATCATAATGGATACATTGCTGACTCGGCAATAACTTTTAATTTAGATAACGATCCAAAACTTCAAAATTACATAGTTGCTGCCCAAGAAGCGCTTGATGCGGCGATTGAAATTTTTAAACCTGGTATTAAGTTATATGAATTAGGTGAAGTTATTGAAAATAAAATTCATGACTATGGTCTTAGACCCATAACTAACCTGGGAGGCCATGAGTTGCAAAGATATAAATTACATGCTGGTCCATTTGTTCCTAATGAAAAAAATCTGGATCATAGAGAAGTATTAAAACCGGGGGACGCCTACGCTTGCGAGCCATTTGCCACATCAGGAAAGGGGTTAGTTAAAAATGGTACCAAATCTTATATTTATCTTTTTGTAAAAAGAGTAACGAAAAATTTACCTTACGAAGAACTTAATTATATGAAAAAAATAGAGGATTTAACTAAAAAACTACCTTTTTCTCCACGATTGCTTGAAAAACATGAAATCATTCCAAAAAACAAGATTCAACGGATAATAGATACCTTTGTGCGGAAACAAATACTTAATCATTACCCTATACTAATAGAGATCACCGGAGCTCCTGTTGCACAACAAGAAGATACGATTATACTTGATATGGATGGAAATCCTATTGTTACAACCCGAGAATAAATTTAAGGAAAAAATCATAAGTATCATTCTATGTGCTGGTGAAGGAGCACGCGCTAAGAGTATTACCGAAAACATTCCAAAAGCCCTCCTTAAAATTAAATCCTTCCATAATCAACCTCTTCTTTCTTTAATTATAGAGAATCTAGTCTTATTAAAGCTTGATCGTATTGTTGTAGTAACGGGGCATTTAGGGAGACTAATTGAAGATTATTTAAACTCACCTCAAATAAAAAGTCAATACAGTGATGCTACTATTTTAAGTAATAGTTCCAGAGGTCAATACAAGTTCGGTCCTTTGCATTCATTGCTAAGTATCACAACAAATACGCGAATATTTAAGGATGATAATATATTTTTAATCTTTCCAGGAGACACATTTTTTGATATCAAGCTTTTAAAGGAAGTTTTGGATCTTTTAATTGTGAATTTTTCCCA
>JBHLLM010000413.1:0-3181 GCA_048885575.1 Candidatus Hermodarchaeota archaeon | reverse complement strand
ATTTCATTCCATTACATTCATCACATACTTCCTTATCTGTATATGTACCTCCTACATCCCAATCCCTTAACCATTGTTCATAATAACCTTGAAAAACAAATTCCTGGTTATGCACTTCTCCTTTCCTATTTTCATATTCCACATATAAAGGCTTTTTGTCACCATATAAGAAAGCATTTTTAGCCGCTTCAGACATTTCGTTCCAAGGTGTTTCAAATGGATCAAAACCATAACGAGCTGCGAGAGCTTGAACTACATAGTAACCCCCGTTATACGGTTTACAGAGATATCCTCTAGGAAAAAAACCTGGTGAGTACATAGCTCCCTTACAAAGAGGTTTTTCAGAATAAATAATCAATTTATTTGGATTGGGAATTTGAGACGAGCCTACTCCATGGCACTTAAGACAAGCAGCAGAATAGTTTGTGCTAATAAAATGTCTTGGTTTAGGAAGTTGAATTGAAGTATTACACTTGCTACAATAAAATTTTTCCTTTCTTTCCATTTGTTGATTACATTTAGGGCATTTTCTTTCACCCATAAAAGAGAAAATGCTTGCTAAATGAAGTGTGATCTCAGTAACTTTTCCGATAGTGTTTCGAAGATTAAGATACCATCCTTGCATAATTTTTTCAGGGACTATTAATGCTGTTATACTTAAACCTTTAATATTTTCTACTAAGGCTTCACTGCTTTCTTTAGTACTCTGTCTCTCATACATTGATAAAATCTCTAAGTATCTGCGTCTTGCTTCTTTTTCAAGCGTATCCATCATCAAGCTGGACTTCCCAGACCCCGAAATCCCCGTGACTACTGTAAATTTCCTTTTGGGTATTGCAACATTCACATTTTTTAGGTTGTGAAGATGTGCGTTTTGAATGACGATCTTTTCTGAATCTCTTCTTTCTCTTCTTGCTTTCTGAGTTAAGGGTAAAATACTGCTTTCCTCATTAAGAGCTTGCGCTGTGAAAGAATTTTTAATGTCTATAAATTGATTTAACGGACCTTGATATACGATGGTCCCACCACTTGGTCCCGAACCTGGTCCAAGGTCTATAATCCAGTCAGCAGCTCTAATGATGTCGATATTATGTTCTACGATAACAATAGTTGCCCCGTTCCGAATTAAACGATCTAAAATTGCAATTAATCCCGCCAGATCTTTGGGATGTAATCCCGTTGACGGTTCGTCAAGGATTATTAATGTATCTTTTAACGACTTTCTTCCAAGGTATTTTGACAATTTAATTCGCTGAGCTTCGCCTCCTGAAAGCGTTGGAGAAGGTTGTCCAAGAGATAGATATCCTAAGCCAATGTCATTAAGAGCTTTTAACATGTGTTTAATGGAATTTAGAGTGTCGGTAGATAATCTTTTTTCTTGGTCAAAGATCTTTGTAACTTCTAAAATAGGAAGATCGTAAAATTCTGCGATAGAATATTCTTTACCTTCAAAATTTGTCGTTTTAGCAAGAACATCTTCTGAAAATCTCTGACCGTTGCAATCTGGACAAGTAAGCCAATTAGAAGGTAAATATCTCATTTTAATTTCGAGAGCACCCATCCCTTTACATGTTGGGCACTGTCCTTCTGGAGTATTAAAGGAAAAATAGGTAGCTTTGAGTTTAGTAGCTTTAGCGAACAACTTTCTAATGGTGTCGGCAATATTAGTATATGTTGCTGGATTTGAGCGAGGATTTTTTCCAATAGGTCCCTGATCTACCATGATTGGATTCATTTTTGGACTGGTTATAGTAACGCATCCCTCAGGTTTTTTCCCTTTCAATGTAGCATATAGAACATCTTCTACAAGAGTGCTTTTTCCTGAACCAGAAACACCAGTAACAACCGTTAAACGATTTAGGGGAATTTTAACATTAATATCTTTTAAATTATTCTTATTAGCTTTATCAATTTTTAGAAAGCTCTGAGGCTTTGGTCTATGTTTGGGGAGTATTACCTTTTCTTTAAGACTAAAGTATCGACCTGTGGGAGTATCAGCTTTCCATAATTCGGCAGGAGTCCCTGTAAATATGATCTTCCCTCCTTCTCTTCCCGCACCGGGACCAATATCGATTACATGATCTGCAAACACTGTAGCTACCCGATCGTGTTCAATAAAGATTACTGGACCTGCCAGATTCTGAAGTACTGGTAAAATTCGTGCAATATCTGCAGGATGTTGACCAATCGTTGGTTCATCAAGCAAATGAGTTATATCTTCTAACTCACTTAATAGCGCTATAGCTAACCGGACTCTTTGAGATTCACCTCTCGATAAGGTTGGAGAAATTCGATCTAATGTTAAGTAGTCTAAACCGACAGAATGTAATGCTAAAACTCGTTTCTTAATTTCTTCGAACAATCTTACAGATATAGACAAATCTTCTTTGGAAAGCATAGACATTAAGTCTTCCACCGACTTTTTTAGTATTTCAGGAAATAGCATATCCTCCCAAATAACATTTGAAGCGAGAGGGTGATACCCCGAGTTATTGCATTGCTCACAACCTTTTCCCTTACAATAGGGACAGCTTTTTGAAAAATGTGTGGGTTCTAAGTTTCCAAACCAGGTACCGCACTTCGAACATGCTGGAACTTGAGAGATGAGAGTCGATCCTGATTTAGCTTCAATAATTAATGAAGTTGCTCCTAATGATGAGATTGTCTGAGTAATTCCCCTAATTGTATTTAGATCAGTCTTTGTTGAAACTTGACCGATTTGAATTTGAATGTCGTGAGGTTCTTTTGGATTAAGATTTGCTTTTAAGGGATTTCCGTCCACCAGAACTACTTCGTGTCCAAATTCTTTCTCCAAAAGTCTTAATAAAGTCTTATGACTTCCCCTTACTTTATTTACCAATAGAGCAGAAATCGTCAATGGCTCTTTGTTTCTTAAACTATCAATTTTAGCAACTATCTCATCTTCTCTCAAAACTGCTATTTTATTATCGCATATATGACACTTCCTTATTCCAAATCTAGCGAATAAGATCTTTAATAGGGGAATTAAACCAGTTGCGGACGCTAAAGTGGAATTAGGATTTCTATTCAAAACATTTTGACCAAGAGCGATCATAGGACCAAGCCCATTAATAGATTTTACTTTCGCAGGGCTTAGGTTTATATCGTCTTTACTGACCGAAAATGCTTCTAAAAACCTACGACGCGCTTCTTTATACAG
>JBHLLM010000412.1:0-3182 GCA_048885575.1 Candidatus Hermodarchaeota archaeon | reverse complement strand
CAGCTAGGAATTCAAAAAATACCTATTGAGGTAATAAATTTCCCAAAAATAGACCAAATAGAATACATAATTAGAAAGTTAAAAGAAAAACCTTATTCGCGCAGAGCTCAAGCAATAACTTGGCGTCCTCTTGTCGATCCTTTTCATATCGATCCTCCGTGTCTTCAGAGGATTTATATGCGAGTAAAAGATGATAAATTAATTATGCAGACAACTTGGAGGAGTAGAGATTTATTTAGAGCTTGGGAAGCGAATGTTAATGGAATGATTCGAATCCAAAAATATGTTGCCGATCAACTTGGTTTAGAGATGGGACATTACTTAGATTTTAGCAATTCTCTACATATTTACGGTAACACAATAACTGAAGTTAAAGACATGTTTAACAGAATGAAAAAAAGAGGAGAAGAGTTCCCTGAGGAAGTAAATGAGTTATTGGAACAAAAATAGCAGTATCATAGGTTCTAAATAAAAATAAGAAAATAAAGAAAATATTTTATACATGACAAAGTCGTTTAAGTAACGTGGGATCAACTATTTCTTTTGGTTCCCAACCTTTTTCCTTTAGAAATTCTACAATTTCATCTTTCATGTTAATTGGAATGTCCGCATCTACTCGAATGAATTTTTCTAAGTCGTTTGGAAAGTCTACGCCTTTATATTTTCGCTCGAGGTCAATCCAGTGCGATAGTTTGATCATTCTACCTTTTGAGTTATCTGCAGGTCTTAAACACATTTTAGCTACTAAACAAATTGCTTGTTCTATTGATTCTGCTGTAGTAAGTAAATGTTCAGGTCCTGGCCCAACTAAATGGTCCGCAGTACCGTCTCTCGCGTTAAAAACTTTCCATGAATTTTCGTTATCAGATCTGCCTATATAAGCACGCCGATATTCTGCAGCATGTGGGCCCACAACTGCAGGAACTCCCAATCCATTTGCCATACTTGCTATACTGGCTGCTTTTTGCGACATTGCGCCCCATGCTACACCCACAGCTCCTACTCTATGCAGTATATAATCAGCAATTTCTTCAAAATTGCCTCTTAATGGTCGTCGTGCAAAGATATTTGCTACCTTAATCGCAGCTCCAGTAATGTGAGGATTTGAAACGCAAGATCCAACATTCACCAATCCTCCCCTATCAAATTCTCCAGGAAATCTATCATATAGCGTTTTGCCGTCTTCATCTTTTACTAAACCGATATCCATAGCACCACAACCTGAAACTACTACAATGTAATTCCTTACACAGAATTCTTCAGCAAGCTTGTATAGCTCTTGGATATCCTTCCCATAGCTTGCACACCCAATAATTGCAACTATCCCAGGTATTTCTCCTAATACTATCGGAGCTCCAACATTTCGTATTTCTGTATCTTGTATAGGACCTCTTCCAACCCTGACATTAAACCTCTCATTTCTAATTTTATTTCTTCCCGCGTACATAATAAGTGTTAATGGAGAGACGCCTTTCATACAATCGGCTTCACAACGCCCGCAATCTAAACAATCGTCAAAAACTTTTTCTAAGACTGAAAAATCGCCTTCTTTAGCTAAATATACTCCTTCTTTAATAGGTAAATCGTTAGGACAATTACGTTGACAATTTCCACAGCCATTACAGTTATAGGCCATTTGGATACAACCTTCTTCGTCTGGAACAGCGCTCCGACCTTTTCTAATGGGGTGAACTTTTATTGCAGTTTCGACAGCCACTATACCTGCTTTAACAGGATCTAAGATAAGAACTCCGGGAACTTTTCCCCCAACTAAATCGTCTATGATCTCTTCTGTAGGATCTTCTGTTCTATTTGGTAAACCTCCCATGTTTTTTTCATTGGTAGCAATAAATGGAGCCCCTACTAGTTGAGCTTGCTCAAAACTTCGGAGATTAACGCATTGCTCGTCAACCATGATGACATCTGCTAAACCAGAACGAATAAAGTGTAATTGACGGGACATTGATCCGATGACTTTTGCTCCATCGTAATATCTCGTTAAATCATGTGCCGTACAACAAATCGCTCCAACATCTACCTTATCTTCGTAATTTTTCTCTCTGAGATGATCTACTAGTTCTATTCCAGGCGCCACATTGTGTCCTATCATTAATATAGTTGCTTTATTCTCCACATCCATCGTTCCCATCCCTAATTCTACAACAGGAACATCAGGATCTCCCGCGGGGAATCCATACGCTGCAATCTGAACAGCGTCTGAGATCTCCATGCCTACTGAGTCTGCTAATCCTGCTAAGAAACTTTTGGCCTCGTAATCTAAATGAGACGATTCTTGTCCGGTGTGACCCGATGCAAGTAAATGAGTAATAGTATAATGAACCCATTCCATTGCGGTTTCCAAATCTTCTAAAGTTTCAGGTTTCATGCCTACGACTAATCGAGTATGAGGCATTTCAACTGCAATATTATTTCCGAAATTTATCGGGACATTCCCGTACTTCTCTTTAAGCCAGTGAAGTAAATGATCGCCATGAGCTGAATGGCAAGAAGCCCCAATACAACACGCTATTTCCACTATCCTTGCTTGTTGGGTTTCCATATTAATACCACAAGCACCTGTTCTACCTTTCGAAAGGTTACACTTCCCGTATGTACAAAGACAACACATGTCGCAGATAGGCATGTAATATGGAGGATATCTTTCCATTAGTTTAAAGAACCAATCTCGCAATGTAGGAATGTGAGGTTTTGGGTGTGGTCCCATTGGTTCCCACTCTGTTTCGTCACCCCAGCTAATTTTTCCAGTAGTTAATTCAAAGCCTTTAATTGAACCAAGAGGCCCTTTATATTCATCAATTTTTATTCTTGCTCCTTTTTTACTCATCCTTTTCACTTTTTTAACTGTATTTTAGATATAAATAATGATTCTTTTTTATAATATAAATATGAATAATGATTCTTAATTATAAAAGTCTATTTAATCGCTGTTAAAATCAATTAGAAGTAGAGAGAAAGGTTAAATTTAAAAAATTTTAGGAAATATCTTTAAATTTTCTTGAGATTTTATTTATTAAGAAATTTGCCATAATCAGAGATCATTAGATATAAGGGTGCCTCATCTTCTTCAATTTCGGGAAATCTTCCAATATTATCATAGAAAAAATTATCTGTTTTATCGTCATTAATACTTGATACTTCACCAATTAATACATTACCACATT
>JBHLLM010000411.1:0-3185 GCA_048885575.1 Candidatus Hermodarchaeota archaeon | reverse complement strand
TGATCTGATTGTTTTTTCTAAACTAATTTCCATTCCTTATTCAACTCTTACAAAAAATACCAATCTAAGATGCTATACTTTAAAGAAGAGCATATTTAAAGGAAAAATTCTAAATTCACTAATTTTATAACTTTTTCCAATAAAATCAAAAAATTGTTAGTAAAAGCTATAAATAATCGCTGCAAAGCAGGTTAATGTTAATATTATAACCAGAGTTATTATTAACTTATACCTGTATATATTTTTCTGTTTAGCAATTACTTCTTCTCGTCTCATTCTTTCCTCCAAGCTACTTTTAAATAAATGTTGCTCTGCCGCTTTAGATCTTCCTGTATAAGTTAAAATTGCACTCTGCTTTTTATCAACAGTATTAGAATAGCCAGAAAGCTTAAATGTAATTAAAAAATAAATACCAGAAGGAAAAAGAAGAAATATATAACCTAGAGGATATTCTGGTAATGTAGGAGAAAGTTGAGAATAGTAGAGACTAAGTGCTAGTAATGTAAAGATAAAGTTATTAAAACTAATTGCTCTAACTAAATAAATATTAAATGGGTTCCGTGATATCCATAAAAATATAACCAATATCCCGAATAAAACAACTATAACTATAAATATTAAAGAAACTATCAGATTGTTCAGCAGAAATACAGCAGTTAACACCATAGATAGAGTATTAAGGACAGTAAATATTGGATCTAGAATTTTATACTTATCTCTTCGGTTATCATTCATATATCATAATTATAAGTTTAGATATATAAAAATTCTTCTTGGAGTTAAAAGTTGATTTGCAATTCTAAAATATCTACTAACTCTTGACCCACTGGAAGAAGCTCTGCTTGTGGTACTTCTCCTTCGAAATAGTTGAAAACGACATAGTCCTCGAACACATTTTCAGTTTTACAATATGACCAACAAGGCACATATCCTCTCGCTCTAAATCCAAATTCGTAAAATAATTGTTGATGTTCAGGATAGAAAGCAGATACAAAGACTTCGCTATATCTAATGTAATTTTCCTTCATGCACTTTAAAAATTCTTCCAAATAAACATATAATTCCTCTAAGTTATCGATGTGATACTTAGTTTTTTCGATATTTTGAATATTAGGAGTGTGTAAAAAGGTGAAATACGATTTTGTTCCGCTCAAGAAGAACTGGTAATATTTATAACCATATTTATCAGTGATCACATCTTTTCTAAAATTTTTATGTAGACTTGAAATCTTGTCGTAATCCAGAGACAGATCGGGAGAGATCAGGTTGAAACTTCCTAAGCCGTAAAGGTTATCGCAGTGTAAAAAGCTATCAAGCGCATTTCTGATTAGTATTGGCGTTTTACGATTCCTATATCTGTTAAGAGCTTTATCTTGATAAATTATTCCCAAAACATCTGACTCCACATTCTCGTAAAAGATATCTTTATTTGGAAAGAAAGCTACAGTGTTTATCCCGCAGACTGATGTGATATACTGAGATGCGGCGTGAGCAGTTCGATTCTCGCAATACCAAATTAAAATTTCTTTTTTGTAGGTGCTCCACATCCAAGCATAAGAGCCAATTATTGCTTTAGTAACATCTAAAGTTTTTTGATATTCTTTTCTCACCATGAATCCACCTGTGTATCCTTTCTTATGTTCGAAATCCAAAGCACATCTAAAACAACCTGCCACATAGTCGCCTACTTTAAATAATATAAAGTGATGTTCGGGATTTTCTATCATTTTCCTTACTTCCCGCTTATCCTCAATTTCCTTATAGGGATATGTTCCTTCATATACTTCTTTGCAAATTTTGGCTATTTCCTCTGCATCCCAAGGTTTTGCAAGTATTAAAGTAGGACTTATTTTATTGTTCCCCATTTTGCTATCTATCATAAAGTCTAATTCCATACCCCTTTCTAGGTCTAAATCTAACAAATCTTCAAAGATCTCTAAGAACTCGTCTACTGAGTTTGGACTTAGCTTTTTATAAGGGATCACTGGACACGAAATAACTTCTTGAGTTATCATTTATTTAAATAGCGAGAACTTTTATTGATTATTTTCACTATCAAACGAGTATATTTAAATGACAAAAAGGAACTAGAATTTTCTCTCTGTTTTTCTTTTATATAATTTTACCAGTTTTATCTTTAATAAATTCATAAAAAAATGAAAAACATGTTTACCAATCAAAAATTAGATTCTTGGTCGGAGCCATACTGGGAACATATAATTCGAAACATTGGCCCCATTACCTTCCAGGAACAAGAGATTATTCGGACATCACGCGTTGCAGTTCTCGGTATTGGTGGTTTGGGAGGTCCCTTAGCGGAAAATCTGGTAAGAGCTGGCTGTCAAAACTTAGTAATTTGCGATTTTGATGTATTTGATGAGTCCAACTTGAATAGACAAATTTGTACGAGGGAAGACATTGGTAAAAGAAAAATCGATGTAGTTGAATCGTTTTTGTATAAAATAGATCCAGAGATAAATATCAAGAAGTTTTTCAAAATCACCCAACAAAACATAGATTCTGTCCTCGAAGGCGTAAAAGTGGTAGCGTTAACCTTGGACGATCCTGCTACTTCTATTTTCATTGCTAGAGAAGTACGGAAGCGTGAAATACCAATGATCGAATCTTGGGCGGTACCATTTTTATTCACATGGTGGTTTACTCCCGATAGCGTTGATTACGAAGATTGTTACGACCTAGCCACTCAAAAATTCGATTATTTCGAGCTACTTAACCTGAAGAAGGATATAAACCTTCTCACATATCAAGCTTTATTACCAAAGGTTTTCACGATGCCAGGAGTTAGAGAAAAATACGATCGTGAGCCAGGAGCCTTCGAAGAGATGATGTCAGGAAATATAGGGGCGAGATCATTTGCCCCATTTGTAAGAATAACTTCAGACTTTCTTTCGGTGGATGTGATATTTTCAGGAATTCTTAACATTAAACCAAAGAATTTAGCTCCTAATCTAAAAGGATTCGATTATATACGCATGGAAGTTCGAGAAGCAGTCTTAAATAATTTTAAAAATTAATTTTTTTTTTTCATTGAATGAACTATTTGATTAACTTTATTCGCTACACTTTTTAATAATTCATTTCTTTCAATTAATTCTTGTTGTAGTTGGATATTAGTTTGAATTGATTTATTTTTCAAAACAGACTTCTGATCTTCAGAACCTCGA
>JBHLLM010000410.1:0-3195 GCA_048885575.1 Candidatus Hermodarchaeota archaeon | reverse complement strand
TATCCAAATTCTATTAAACAATTTATAGTGTTATCTTCAGAGATTTTATCAGAGGAGAAGGAGAAATGGAAAAAGAAAATTAATACTTGGAGAAAAAGAATTGATTGTGACTACGATTGGGGATGCGAGATATGCCCTTATAGAGAAAATTGCTACAATATCAAACAAATATTAATTTCTAGAGAAGAAATTTAAATTTTAAAAATAAATAGATAGAATGAAATAATGGAGATTAAAAAAACGCCACTTATAGTTGCTATCACCGGAAAG
Organism: Candidatus Hermodarchaeota archaeon; assembly: GCA_048885575.1. Classification (GTDB taxonomy): domain Archaea; phylum Asgardarchaeota; class Lokiarchaeia; order Sigyniarchaeales; family SOKP01; genus SOKP01. Next base: position 2,925 of record JBHLLM010000410.1, on the reverse strand, counting down.
GGAGGAGTTGGTAAAACGCTTATAACAACTCTCATTGCTAAAGCAATTTCTACCTTCTATAAGTATAAATTGCTATTAATCGACGCGGATCCTACTCATCCACATTTAAGTAAGATGGTTGGGTTAGTTTCAGAGAAAAGTCTCGAAAAGATTAGAGCAAATGTTATTAATAACAGTATGGGTAAAGGCGCTGATACTCAAAAAATTGCAGAAAATATAGATTTTGAGGTTTACAATGCAATTAAAGAGGGTAAAGATTTCAGTTTATTATCAATTGGTCAACCTGAAGGTCCAGGATGCTTCTGTCCTTCGAATCTATTGCTTAGAAAAGTCATAGAGTCAATTTCCACCGATTTTGATTTAGTTTTGATCGACTGTGAAGCTGGTCTTGAGCAAATTAATCGGATGGTAATACAATCTGTCGACATTGTCTTGATAGTTTCAGATATTTCTCTGAGAAGTATAGAAACTGCAAATTCGATTAAAAAATCAGCTCAAAGATATTCAAACTACAAGAAAATAGGGGTAATTATTAATCGGGTTAAAGATAATATTACTATTATTCTAAATAAACTTAAAGGATACGATTTACCTTTATTAGCTTTAATTCCTGAAGATGAGCTTATTACTAAATTTGATTTAGAAGGTAAAGCATTGATTTCAATACCAAGAGACGCTATAAGTTTTAAAAAAGTATCAGAATACCTCGAGAAGTTACTGGAAATTTAAAATTTAAATCCAGTATCTATATTTTTCGTTTTATAAAAGTTTAAATAAATAAATTTAGATTTAAGAATCAATAAAATATAACTTATTTCTTTAAAACCTAATTAACCGACGGAATTCTTGATTTTTTATTATAAAATGTTTTGAGTTAACAATTATGTTGCGCCAAGTATATATTTTAAAGGAAAGTAATATTATATACGAAAAAGACTTTGGAAAGGTATTATCGTTCGAAAATTTTCAGAGTATATACCAAGAAATAGATGCAGAAGTCTCTCGTGGACTATTAGACGATTTTGGAACCACGCATTTTTTTAAATATCGAATCATCTATACTGTAGATAGTGAATTAAATTTACTTTTCATATTCATAATTGGATTTAACGATGATATCGAGATTGTTAAACGAGAATTAAAGAAATTAAAAACGGAATTTCTATTATCATTTGGGGATCTGATTAATAACTTAGATTTATCTCTGCTTGAAATTTTTGATCCCTTAATAGAATCAATTCATAAAAAAATAAGAACTAAAATATCGCTGGTAGGATTTTCTGGAGTTGGTAAAACCACAATTACTAAATTAATAAGTGCTGAAGAAATTCCAGATACCCATATTCCTACTATAACGGGAAAAGTTTCAACAATTAAAATTGGGAAATTAGTCTTCCATTTATGGGATTTTGCCGGACAGGAACAATTTAGTTATTTATGGAGCGATTTTATCTATGGAAGCGACGCTGTTCTCTTAATTACCGATTCTAGTTTAGAAAATGTAGAAAAAAGCAGATACTTTGTTGAACTCATAAAAGAACAAACTCCAAATGCGCATTCTGCTGCTATTGCGAATAAACAAGATCTAGAAAGTGCCCTAAGCGTTGAAAAAATTGAGGAAATTCTTGGAATCAAGGCTTATTCGATGATTGCTATAAACTCAAATAATCGAGATAAAATGATTCAAATCGTTGCAGACATCTTAGAAATGAATACTGAAGCGTCAACTCTTCTAAAACCAATATTTGAAAGAGATAGATTAATCAATCTAGCTAAAAAAAGTTTGGAAAACGGAGATATCGCAGAAAGTGTTGAATATTTTGAGAAAATCGCTGATTTATGCCTTAATTTAGGAGACGACGCTCTTTATAAAGATTTTTACGAAAAAGCTGCAAAGCTAAAGCGCTACTTAAATTAAATTCAAAATAATAAAAAAAGAATAAAAAATAAATTATTTTTTAGTTTTAGTCTTAGATTTATATGGGCGATATGTATCTTCAAGTACATTTAAATATTCAATTAATACTCCGTCTGATTTTGATTTAACATCATATTGGTGGAGTATAATATTTAAAATATATCTAGGGTACACAAGGGAAATATGGATATCAGAGAGCAATGCGAAAAATTCAGGCCCTTCTCCATTTTGGATTATTTGTATAATATTATCATTCAATAACTTTTTAATTCCGTCTTCGAGATTTTCTATCCCTTTTTTTCTAAGTTTTTCAATACTATTTCTAGTTACAATTGATTTTCTCAGTAATTTCAATATTTCATATAAATGTGGATCAGTTAGGATTTTTATCAATTTTAGATTATCTTCTTCCGTAGGACGATAATTTTCGAAATATCTGCGAACTTCTGAATTAAAAGTTGAGACTAAAGACTCAGGAAGTCCCTTTTCTATTGGAGTTCTCAATAAATCAAGAGGAGGCCGTCGAATTGTGAAAATATCATTAATTAAAAAGATTAACTCTGAAGGCATTCCCTTTACAGACGCTTCTTTAATAATTTCTTTTTTAATTAACTCTATTAAAATAGCATCAATATCAAAGAACCCTCTATAATATTTTTCCTTCATCCATACCTTTAGTTCTGATTTCGAAATAACGCCTTCTTCCCTTAATCTGTTTATTATTAATTGATTTATCTTATCTTCGTAAGTTAAAGCAAGAGCTTGTTCTTCAGTTAGATGAGGATAAGCAGAAAGGCGTTGAAATAAAAATGGAACCATTTCGAGATACACCTGATTTTCATAATTTTGAATGATTATCCGAGATATGTCTGCTAATCCACCTTCGTAGGCATCAGGATCTTCGCCAAGATCCAAAATTAAAATGATGTATAATGGTTTTTCTCCTCCAGTATAATATGATGCGATATTCAAGTGTCCAACCATTAAACTGATCATTCCTGGTTCTG
>JBHLLM010000409.1:0-3195 GCA_048885575.1 Candidatus Hermodarchaeota archaeon | reverse complement strand
GAATCGTACAAACCATATTGAATATCAAATACTATATATCCTTGAGCTGCGAAGTACTTATTCATTTGCATCATGTTTGATTCTCCTTTATCACCTGAGACCCATCCTCCCCCATGAATTCGTATTAATGTGGAATTTTGCCCTGGAAGGTCTTCACTTTTCTGTAATGGTAGATATGCATCAAAGTACAATTGAATGCTTTCATTATCGTAAAATAAAACATTTTCAATTATTTTGCAATCTTTTGGAGGAATTCCTAAATAATATCCCGCTGTGGAAAAAGAAGTTTGTAAAAAGTAATCTTTCGTCTCTGAGGGAATTTTTTGTTGCCAATTTTGACCAAAAGCCTCTGAAAATCGTAGTTCAGCATTCAATGCAGTAATGTTCGAGAGAAATAAAGGACTTAGTAAAGCTGTGGAAATAAAAATTCCTACGATAGCTACCCTACGAAATTTCTTCCGGTTCCACCTCCCCCGCTTTAATTTTAGTAGAATGATCGTGTTAGATAAGAAAATGAACGCTAAAAACACTCCATACTGAGACGATATATAAGTAATTTGGGTTGTCACAAACTCAAACACGCCAAAAATCGTTATAAAAGCACAGAAGGCACCAAAAATGAAAGCAATCCAGGATATTACTACTACTATCTTCCTAAAAATGTGTTGAACTCTTACCATTTTCATGGATTTTCTTCGTTTACCATCATAATCTTGTCTCCAAAATTCAGGATTATGTTTAGTTATAATATCAATTAAACCGATTATAATACCAAATGTTAAAATCCCAAAGTAAGAGAAATGAGTCATTGCATATCCTCCTAGAAATCCCTCTGAAATTGCTCCAGAGCTAAGTAAATTACCTTGCATCATACCAAGCATAGCTAATATAATAAAAACTAAAAAGATAAAACACATTATATATAATCTATATCCTAATTTACTCCTTTTATTGACTTTCAATAAATTAAGGTAAACCAATAAAAGATTATCAAAGAAAGTAATTGTTAATATTACCCCAAATATATCCCATAGAAGTAAATATTCAGGATTAGCTATATATAATATTCCTGAAATAAAACAAAACACATTTAATAAAATTAAGGAATAACTTACATTATTTATAGTAATAAAACCTTTAAATTTCCGTATAATATATTTCAGATTCAATAAAAACGCTTATTCTAGTGTCACTTCTTAACTGGGACTCGTATACCTTTCAATCAAGCTTATTTTAATATCTAAACTTGATGATTTAAACCCTTAGTATTACCTAGAATAAAAAATAAACCTAAAATAAAAGCAGTGATAATTCTTCTTATTTGTTCAAAAAAGGAAAACAAGACGAAAATGTAAAAATTTATATATAATAAATTATGCATTTGAATGCAGTTTTAAGCTATTTAATGATAACTAGTCTATATGATCTTAACATTGTTATTTAGTTGAATAACAAACAATCTGAATCTTAAGACAAATTTGATTCAACTATTAAAATTTGAAATATTTTGAAATTTCTCTTTTAATCTTTTCTGCAGCGTAGCTTGGATTTTTCACCCGTGTGATTGCTCCTCCAATAATAACAATCTCTACGGGGTATTGTGAAATTTTCGAAATGTCAGAAATTTTAATACCACCTGCAATTGCTAAGGGAGGATGGTTTTGTAATTCGGCAACAGATTTTAGTTCTAATAAGGGTCTATGCCTTGATGCTTGGCGATCTAAACCACTGTGTACTAAAGCATAATGTATTTTTAAACCCTCAAACTCAAGATTAATAATTTCTGCAAGTCTTTTAATAGGGCGACGTGATACAATAAGATCTACCATAACTTCTAGATTAAAATCATGTGCAGCATGCAGAGTTTCCTGAATTGTAATATCATAAGCATCAGCAAGAACAGTTATGATATCCGCTTTCGAATGCGCTGCAATCTTTGCTTCAAGATATCCCGCATCTGCTGTTTTTAAATCAGCACAAACTAGTTTATCTGGGTATGCATTCTTTAATGCTTTAACGACTCTTATGCCCTCAGACTTTATTAAAGGCGTCCCAGCTTCTAAAATATCCACAAATGGAGCTACTTCTTCTGCTATTGTTAAAGCCTCTTCTAAGCTTTCAAAATCTAAAGCAACTTGTAACTGGGGTTCTTTTTGCTGGTCCTTTTTTATATTCTTCATTTAGATTATCATTTTTATAGTTAAATAGGATTGCTAATTCATATTTTACTTTTTTTGAAAAAATTCTCACAGTTATGAGAGTAGAGTCTGAATAATTAGGTAAATTATTTCATTTTAGAATAAATAAATATATTTTACAAATATTTAAAAATTACCAACTATTTCGCATTCGAGTTAAAAACAGATAAACCATTTTGAGCCTTTAATAAGCTTTTATTTCAGTAAATTTTCCTTAAAAAGAATCTCAATATCTTTTTTTATGAGATTTTTCAAATACCTTCTTATATGATTTTATATATTGATTTTGAATTTATACAAAAAAATAATAAGGTAAAGAAATAGAAAATTAAAAAAAAAGTTTGTTGTTCTACCAGATTAGCGAAATCTCTTATTGGAGCTTCATTCTTATCTGTTTGGAGCGCGAACGGAGAGTTACTTCCGTGACTTTAGCTATTTCACTTACTTCTGCTTGTGTTTTTCGGCAGTTACTTGATTTGGCCGCCATATATATTACACTTGCCGCTAAGCCTTTTGGATCTTTCCCAGTTCGTAATAGTCCGTTTTTTGATGCGTCTGCGAGCATGTCGATTGCCTTCTTTTGAACTTCCATTGGTAAACCTAAATCGTTGCCGAACCGAAAAACTAATTGTTCAGCAGTAATCGGCTTGTACCTTAAATTTAACTCAGGCAGCACTTCTTTCACAATCATACCTAAGCTTCTGTGAACAGTTCTGCGAGGAGTCATTGAAGCATCGCATACTTCTTCTAGCAATCGTGGAAATTCGTGAACCCTGATTGCAGCGTATAACGAAGCAGCAATAAATCCATCGATGGATCTACCCATGGTTAGCTTCTTCCTTGCAACAACGCTGTATACTTTCCATGCAGTTTCCTTAATATATTCTGGAATGTTCAATTTCGATGTAAGCATTTTTAATTTTGGTTTTGCTTCCCAAAAGTTTCTTTCAATGCTGGAAATTAACGAATTCTGAATTTTTGAAAGTCTGGAAAATAA
>JBHLLM010000408.1:0-3202 GCA_048885575.1 Candidatus Hermodarchaeota archaeon | reverse complement strand
GCATTCAATCTCAGAGATGGCAGGATCGGTTTTTTTTGTGAAGACATTAAAATTAATTAATAGCTACGATTACTTTATCTAATTGAAGTATTAGTATAAAAAATATTAGGTAGATTTTCGTTTCCATATTTTCATCGATTCAAAAATAAATACACAAGTGCAATAAATTATAAAAAACAGAAAAAGGAGACTCCCTAGATTGGTAATAAACATATCACCATAAATGCCTGCAAAAAATGCAAATCATACAAAACCATCTATTTTTATTCAGGAATAATTATTGTTGTATCTTACTTGATTCTATCAAGAACGATTTGAGTTTTAACTTCTTCCACTCCTGGAAAGTTTCGTAATTGAACAATTAATTTCATGGAATCGTCATGTGACAATGATTGAAATATTCTTTACATAAACTCTTATATTGAGGTAATTATTCTATCTAATCAAAATTGGTACCTTTAAAATAAGAATTAACTAAATTATATTTTGACTTGGAAATTTCTATGGCAAATGAATCAAAAGCAGAATTAGTTAAAAGAATTAAATCAGAATATCATAAAAAACTGAAGGAGTTAGAGGTAAACTTAGCAGAAAAACATAAAGAACTAAGTCAAATTGAACAAAAACTGCAGCATGAATCAAAAAAGAGGTATACCTCAACTAGTTCAGCTCTTTCTAAACTTAAAACTGATAAGCTCGATGTTAATTCTGTGATTATGAGCTTAAAAAAAGAAATCAAACGCTTAAGAGCTGAATATCTCAAGAAGTTAAAAAAATTATCTTCCCAGAAATGACTTGATGTTTAAATATCTCGAAAATTAGAGAATTCACCAATTATTACATTGTCTCCATTGACATTAGATACTTAAATTTATTACCTTAGGAAATACTCAACTCGATCTAGCCATTCATTAGGTAATGTCCAGGACAAAAAAAATTACCAAAAATGGGCTAAAATGTTGGAAAATTTTGTAGAAAAAAGTGGTAAAACCTATCTTAAACTATGTAAAATAATGAAATCCGATGGATTAATAATTATGAGAAAATAAAAATGATCTTAGTTGAGAATTTACATTGTACTAAATTGATTAATTAGTTTTAGTATAGATTATTTGCGAAAGCACATAAGCAGCCGAAAATAGATTGAATACGAGTGCTGTAATGTAGAAGGCCTGTTCTAGATCAGGGAATAGTCCAATTATGGTTAGAATTAATGGTACTTGGAGAGGAACCTCGAATATAAGCCAGAAAAGTATGGCACTCACAGGTTTCGTTTTCACTTGGGTCCTCACAAGTTCCCTATTTTCAGACATTCGTAATGACAAGATGATCACAGTCCAGTCGAGACATAAGTAGATAAGGCTACTCAAAAACCATAGGCTATGACCACTAAATCCATAGCTAGCAAGTCCGATAGGAATAAGCGAGGCGATAATAGTCGTGAGTCCCACTGTGACGATACCCCTAATCCTTCCGACTTCTTTTTGATGAGTAACGCTAATAAGGGCTTCAAACCCTACGAAAATCCCCGCAATATGAGCTATTCCAATAAGAATTTCAATGTTTTGAATCAAAAATTACCACCTAAATTAAACTTATATTATTACATATAGTGTTGAAATCGTATAAAAATTATACACCTTCTTTAGAGGGTGATCTTTTTGCTCGTAGTGTTCAAAAAATGAGCTCGGTTTAAAGCGCTTTAGCTATGAAATGTATACATTTGTATAAGATATTTCAATTACTTCTTGAATAGTATGAGGAAGTAATAATTTTTTCAGAAAAAGTAATTTATTCAGGAATAATTATTGTTGTATCTTCCTTGATTCTGTCAAGAACGAGTTGGGTTTTAACTTCTTCTACTCCCGGAAGGTTTCGTAATTGATCAATTAATTTCATAGAATCCTCGTGGTCCAAACATTTAGCCATAATAAAGAGAGGATATTCTCCTGTGACTACATACCCGTATTTAATTTTTTCCATGCTCTCTATTTTTGTTTTTACTCGTTCAATTGGTTCCTGTGAATTAACTCTCAACGATGCCATAACCATCTCTCTGTATCCCAATTGACGACAATCGATTAAAGCTACATATTTTTTAATTAAAACTTCCTCTAATTTCTGAACGCGTGCTCTGATGGCGGTCGCGCTTTTAGGTCTTTTCAGTCCTAATTTTTCTGACACTTTTTCAGCAATCTTATTTATGGTTATTTTTCCATCTTGTTGTAATAAGTCTAAGATTTCTCTATCAATCTCATCTATTTCTATTGGTTTGCTATTACCTGTTGCCATTGTTAAAACTCCAAATTTTTAATATTCAATTATAAATTAGTATATGCTTACTTATAACTTTTTTCACTATAATTGATGATCAATCTAGTTTTTTTTTCTAGTTAAATGTGATTCTTATAAACAAAAAAACTATTATTTAAATATAGGTATACATTTTTAATCTACAAGGAATATCAAATATAAACTTTATTTGGTATTAAACCAGAAAAAATTAAAGAAATTATCTAAAAAAGTTGAAAAAAATGGCAGATTTAACACTAAATGCAGTAGGAAAAAAATGCCCAATGCCTGTTCTCATGACTAAAAAGGAGTTGAAGAAAATGAGCTCAGGCCAAACTCTTGAATTGGTTGTCGACGATAAAGGAGCCTTAAAAGATGTTCCAGCTCTTATTCATAAGACCGGTGATTCAATCCTCGAGACAAAAGAAGATGGCGACCAAATATCTTTTATGATTAAAAAAGCTTAAACCTTAGACATACTAAAAACGTGGTTAGCGATTACAACCTATTCTTTTTTTATTAGTACCGAACCTTACAAATTCGACGCTAGCGACTCATTAATAGAAATCTGTAAATCTTTAATAAAAAAGGGACATACAATTAAGGGACTTTTTTTCTTTGGAACAGGTGTTTACAATATCAAGGGAGACATTAGCAGTGGAAGCTCTATAAGAAATATTCCCAAAAAGCTAGAAAAATTTGCGACTGAGAATAATATTCCCACAGTTGGATGTTCAACCTGGGTGAGTTTAACAGGATTGAAAGAATCGAGCTTCATTGAGGGAGCAACTGAAGAGGGATTAGGCGACTTTTCTAACTGGGCAGTGGAATCAGACAAACTAATTGTATTTGGAGCTGGAGGTTAAGTTAAATGATAGAATCTGTAGTAATAATAACTGATCAAGGACCG
>JBHLLM010000407.1:0-3209 GCA_048885575.1 Candidatus Hermodarchaeota archaeon | reverse complement strand
TTAGTTTTATGGTCAAGTATAAGTATTGATCTCGAAGTAATGCTAGATAACAATCCTCGTCTACTTTGGATTCATGCTCCCTCAAAAGTTAAAATAGGGGAAACTTTTGAACTCAAGGTTGAAGTATGGGATCAATTTGAGCGTTTAAGCGCCATTTATAAAGGAACTGTTGAATTTTCCCTGTATTCTCTTAATATCAGTTCAGGAAATGAAATTGGTGATCCAATAGCAATTTTACCTAATCCCTACACATTTAGTGGTCAGATTTTTGGCTCAGATATCGCATATGAAATTATGGATGGAAAGGATAACGGGATGCATAACTTTCAAATGAGTATTAATACTACAGGAATACACTATGTTTTAGTTAATGACACAACAACCTCAAATACATATTATAGTAATCCCATATTAGTAAAAAATTACACCACTAATGAACAACTAATCGCATGGGGAGATTTACATGCTCACACCGAGCTTTCTGACGGCACTGGAACTCCAACTCATTCTTATTATTATTCTCGCTTCATTGCTGGTCTTGAATTCGCTGCTTTGACTGACCATGGAGAAATTTTGATGTGGAATCCAGGATCTTTAGATCATCTCGAAAGAATTACCAATCTCGCAAATAAACCAAATGAATTTGTTACTTTTCATGGGATCGAATGGACTCAAGTAACAACAGGGCATTATACATGTGTATTTAGTGGAAATAAACTGCTAAAAGACCCGATATTATCTTATTTAATTCTTCCAACTACGCAAGACTTATGGAACGCTTTAGACGATTTCACAGAAAGCACTGGCTCAAGGGCTTTAGCATTACCTCACCATACCACTAAAAGAGCATATCCACAAGACTGGACATACATAAATCCTAAATATGTTAAAATAGCGGAAGTATCATCTGTACACGGAGATTTTTTGTTTGAACATCGACATCCTTTAAACTATAGAGGAGCTATTGATCCTCCTCCATCATATACTTATGGCACCTCGATTATGGACGCTTTCAAAATGGGATACAGGATGACTCTTTATTGTTCGAGTGACGAGCATGATGGTCGTCCAGGCCACAGTTTAAGTCATACGAGAGCGTATATCGGACATCAACGCCCTTATAGTATTTGGCATACAAGAAACGAACATCCGTATCCAGGGGGTCTAACTGCTGCATTCGTAGATAATTTGACTCGTGAAGGTGTTTTCAGTAGTTTAGAAAATCAACAAATTTACGCGAATTCTGATCATGGACGACCAATTCTTTTCTTTAATATAAATGGTACAAAAGTAGGAGAAGGTTCTACTCTAATTGTTAATAATCAAACATCTCATAGAATGATTAATGTCTTTCTTGCTCAAGATGGAGCTCCAGTTGCTAAAAAGTCAGTAGCTGCTTCAGTTACAAGAAAATGGATTCCAAATTGGAATGGGACGATTGAAGTTTTAAAAAATGGCAATCTATGGCGCTCTATAGAGATTTCAGCTCCAGTTGTTAATATATCTATTATTGACACAGATCCAATTATAGGAATTAGTTTTGAGCCCAATTGCGTTGAAATAGATGGGAAATACTATATTAATAGTTATAGTGATAATCCCATTGATCCAAGCACGCTAAACACGGAGGGTTATGATTTTTATGTTATTAGGGTTGTCGGAGATAACGATAGAATGACATGGTCAGGTCCTATATGGGTAGAATACTAAGAATAATAAATTCTTACGCGAAATATATAAAGAATTTTAACAGAAAAATAAGCTTATAGGTAATTATTAATTTTTATATATACAATTTAAAATTAATAAAGGTATGAAAAATGGGAAAAGGATCTATATTAAGTATTATTTCTGGGATAATTGTCTTAGCTGGCACATTCTTATTAACATTGTTTACAGTGGGTGCATTTGACGCTTCGGGAATTGGATTAATTAAAAATATCTCTACATACTTTACAAATGCAGAAGCAATAGCAATCCTATGGGGTGTTCCAACATTTGTTCTCTATATTGTTGGAGCTTTTTACATAGTATTTTTGGCATCGGGAGTTTTAATACTTATAGGTTCAAAAAGTCGAGCTTTAGCAATTATAGGCTCGTTGATGCCTATTGGTCTGACGATAGCTATCATTTTTGGAAGTTTAGATTTGCCTGCTGATATAATTAGTTATGTAGGCGTATTCTTAGACACGGAAGGAATAATTCCGGGCATAATACCATACACTTTAGAACTTGCTCCGTCCGGAACGATCAGCTTAGCTACCGTTGCTCTCGGAACTTATGTTCTCTTAGGGGGCGGAATTATAGGTTTTATTAGTGCATTTTTAGATCGAGATTGATTTATATACTTTTTTTTTTAATATTTATTCAATTCTTACTCCAAAGTCATAAAAATTTAAATTCTGTGTGATCTATTTCAACTTACTAAAACATAACAAAACAATCGAAATGAGTAATTATGAAATATAGCAGAAATCAATATTCCGAAGGTGTGAGTATTTGCGCCTTAATCATCGCAGGAATGTTCCTTTACTGGGGTTTAAACGATCTTTTAATTAGACCATTGATGGAAGGAGCAGAAGTAATATGGTGGGGTTGGATTTGGATTGGTATTGGAGCGTCTATACTAATCAGTCAAATATATGCATGGGCAAACCGAAGTAAACTTAGAAACGCAGTCTTATATGAATATGAGGAACATCCCGAAGCTACAATCGAAGAAATCAGCCAGAACACGGGAATTACTGTAAAAGATGCACAAGCTATAGTTTTAGATCTAAAAGCAAAAGGTCTCTTACGTGGTAAATTTTCATCTACAACAGGACAAATGGTACACGCAGAAGTTATAAAAAAATCTGAAGAAGATGTTTTAGAAGGAAAAGTTAAATATTGTCCCAATTGCGGAACTGCAAAGGTAAAAGAATCAGCAGTTTTTTGTTCTTATTGTGGAACTAAATTCTAAAACAGTATATCTTTTTTTTTATTAATGAATTAAAATTAAATATAAATTTTGAAAGAAGTATTAATTTAAAAATGTCGGTTAAAGTAGCTTTTATGCAGTTAGCAAGTTGCTGGGGGTGTCATCAAAGCCTATTAAATGCTCATCTTGGGTTATTAGATGTTTTACCGGAACTAGAAATCGTTTATTGGCCAGCAGTAGTGGATTTTAAATTAGATTCACTACAAGCGAGGGAAAATGGCGAAATTGA
>JBHLLM010000406.1:0-3210 GCA_048885575.1 Candidatus Hermodarchaeota archaeon | reverse complement strand
TGGAATATCCCGAACTTTACGAGAAATATACATCCGTTGAGAGGGTAATTAAAGAAAACATCGTAGTAAATAAGAAGGACTTGAAACACTTTTACCCCAAGGCATACGAGAAGTGCGAAATTGAGCTAACTCCAAGGTTAACGATTCAATAGGAATTCTTTTCTAAAATGTGGAAATCATGAAAGTGAGAATTCTTGAAATGGGATATTCAATTTTTATCATAATTGAATCAAAGAATTATCGTAGGTATATAGATTATGATAAAGAGAAGAACTTCATACTATTCGATGTTAAGAACGATTTCAAAAGAAGAAAATCCTATGTCAAAATTCAAAATAAATGGGTTGATCGTAAATAAAATAACATCATTTATTTAAACTGATTCTATTTTCAATTAAAAAAAAAGAGAATTTTGGATAATGTAACTTTTCCTAAATCGTTTTGTTTTTTAAAAAAATCTTGAAATTAATCCTAATCCAGAATCAACGGGATTTCCTAAACAGAAATATACTCTACTCTTAGAATCAACGAAGAACGACCCTGCTGTGCCTACTTCTAATGGATTTAGAGATTTATATCTTCGAGCGATTATAGGATCAGAATAAATATTGAACAAATCATTCATGTCTAATTTGCCATCTTCGCTATAAGATTGACATAATTCATAGACTCTATCATACCTTTCTGTATATTTCGTGGGATAAATCATGGACGCCTTGAAATAGGAATTCTCATACACATTTGCGTCAAAAGTATATTCGCCCCCTTTCACTCTTTCAAACGAATAAGAATTTGGAATCGTTTCGATTGCTATGATATTTCGTTTATCTCTGATAATATAATTCCAACCCAATGTAAAATCGTTGTCAAGGATAATATTCTTAGCTTGTTTTACATTCTTTGCGTTTTCTAAAGCGCTTCTATAAATTACTGAAATTGGCTCTCCCATACATCCTATATTTAGCACTTCAAGTAAATTGGTTGAGATTGCTACCCCGTATTTATTAACTCCACCCATTGCTAACATGCTTCCTGTTCTAAAAGAGAAGACTTTTTTGCCTTGAATTTTAGTATAAACCCAAGATGCAGTAGGCTGCATAAGAAGTGAAATATCAATTGTTTGCCCTAAGATTGTGCTACCCCAAGAAGTTCTTGAACCGAGAGCAGTACACCCTACAACTATTAATGGTTGTTGTGGATACCCAGACATCATAGGTACTATTTTCCCATAATAAATATCCCAAAAACAGTTCTGAGCTAAAACATCCACGAAATCAATTGTAATATTATAGACAACTCCCATAAAAGGAACTAATACAACATCAATTGCGTCAGCAAATCCGTTCATCTCAAGTAAATATTCTTCTGGAAAATGATCAAGATAACCTAGCGAATAATAAATTGCAGAATCGTAAGAAAGACCAATTTCTTGGGCTTGAAGTATAATCATAAGTTTCATCCATGCTGTTTGAAATGCTAAATTCTGGCCTTCCAAATAACCTAGAGTATAATAATCATCCGCCTTAACATACAAGTAAGGTTGATTATTAGAGAATTTCCATTCAACATAATTAGTTTCATAAGTATTATTTTCACAAGCTGAAGTTGAATTAAAAAAACCAAAAGATATAGTAAAAGTCAAAATAAAAAACAATAATATCGATTTATTTCTTTGTTGCATATGACTTCTCCTAATTGAAATGGCATTAAATTATAATATTATTAGGTAAATTAATTTAGAAAATATAGATTTAAACTCCTATTTTTCTTGGTTAAGAAGAAGTAAAATATAAAATTTTAATTATTTCAGTAGGTTCAAATAGATATACTCGAATCTATAATTATAGAAAAAAAAAAACTTTGAATTTATATAAAACTACTTTCCTAGCATGACATTTTACGAATTCTCGGTTATAACTAACACTGGATATCCATATTACAATTTAAAACTAAAACTCCCCTCTAATGGTGCTAGAATATTACTAAGATTTTTTGATTTTACAAGTGATAATTCAGAGAAACTAACCAATTTAGATCCGATTAGTTCATTTGAACTCAACGCGGGATTAGTTTCAGCGTTATTTGAATTTGCCAGAAACATTGATAAAAAAATCGAAAATCTTGAATTTAGATCAAGCAAAAAAGGGGTATTAGAAAATGACGATTGGAATTATGATGGTGATGTATTAATAACTACCCAAACAGAGCCTTACTTACTTCACAAATCTGTTAAGGAAAAAATAAAACTTATTTATGACACAGTTATTGCTGCCAAAATTCCACTTGATTCAGCTTTAGAAATGCTACAAAACGAGGAGGATAATATTATCGAAATATTAACTGATAAAGAGGCAAGGAAACATATAAAATTACATGAAATTGATATCGATCGTTTAGCAAATGAATTTTTAACTGAAATGAATAGCTATGGTCTTCATGGTATTTGTATAACTTCCTTTGATTTATCACCTATATCAGTTTACGGAAATAAATATTCATTAAATGATATAGATACAATATTAAGGAATATTGGCCTTTTTCCTAATATTTTACCTTTTGAATGGATTTATCGGCAGTCTCAAGTATTAAACGAACAAATTTGGGTTTACATAATAAAATCAGGAGTTGGTCCAACTATTAACGGGCTATTCGAGCCCTATTTTTATTTATTATTTGCAGATCCTCAATCTTATTTAGGAGAGTTTCCAGGAAAACTAACGACTAAATTTAATCAAATTCTGGGATAATCATAGATCTTAATAAATATTATAATTTATTTATTAAATGATTCTTCAGCAGCTTTAATTATCTCATAAAAAGATTTAGATTGAAGAGATGCTCCACCAACCAAACCTCCGTCAATATTCTCTTTCTTGAAGATCTCTTTTGCGTTGTTTGGTTTAATCGAACCTCCATATTGAATTCTAATCTTTTCTGCTGTATTTTTACCATAGCTGCTATCAATCAATTCACGAATAAATAGGTGAATCTCTTCAGCTTGTTCTGGCGTTGCTGTTTTTCCCGTACCAATCGCCCAAATTGGTTCATAGGCAATAACGGTTTTACTAATTTCTTCACTCTTTAAATCTTTAAAAGTACGATTAAACTGATTCTCAATAATTTCTTTAGTTTTGCCCTTTTCTCTTTCTTCTAGGTGTTCCCCTATACAAACGATTGGAATTAAGTCAGAATTTAAAGCTTTTTTCAATT
>JBHLLM010000405.1:0-3216 GCA_048885575.1 Candidatus Hermodarchaeota archaeon | reverse complement strand
TACTTACAGAATTATTTTAACCCAGATCAAATCATGAAAGCTAACATTTTTAACTCCTATGAGAAGATTCAAGATTGTCGTTATGGAGAGAATTGGGATCAAGCAGCAGCCTATTATAAAGATCTATCTTGTATTGAAGGTCTTCATAATTTAAAACAAATCGGAGGAAAGCAGATTTCATTTAATAATTATTTAGATATTGATGCATGCATTCAAATGCTTTTAGATTTCGATCGGAATCAATTCGTAACGGCTATCTTAAAACACACAAGTCCTAATGGGATAGCTATCGACAAGTTTGACCAATTACAATCTATTAAAATGGCGTTTAAAACAGATCCCTTATCGGCATTTGGAGGTATTTGGGGTGTAAATAAGGAATTAACGGCAAATGCAGCAGATTACATCATCAATAAAGAAAAGATTTTTGTAGATGTTCTATTGGCACCATCTTTCGAGAATGAAGCGCTTGATATACTTAAACAAAAAAAAGATATGAGAATAATTGAATTCGGCGACCTATTGGAAAAACGAGAATTAATCTATAAAAATCATGAAATAAGAAGTGTATTGGGAGGAATATTAGTTCAAGAATATGACTACAAACCTATAATTAAAGAGTGGAATGTTGTAAGCAAAAAGCGAGTAACTAGTAAAGAAAAAGAGGCCCTGATATTTGCTTATAAAGTTTCAAAATGGACAAAATCCAATTCAGCTTGTTTTGCTCAAATTTATAACGATGGAATTTATACGATAGGGATTGGGGCTGGACAACAGAGTCGAGTCCACGTAGTTAAACTAGCAGCACAAAAAGCAAAAGAATTTGGTCACGAAGCTGAATTAAAAGATTCTATTATGGGTACTGATTCTTTCTTTCCATTTCCTGATGGATTAGAAGCTGCTGTAAATGCAGGTGCTAAAGCTATAATCAATCCTGGGGGTTCCATTCGCGATGATGAAGTTATTAAGCGTGCAGATGAATTAAATTGTGCCTTAGTTTTTTGTGGTAAAAGAGTTTTTCGGCATTAAGAATTCTAATTCTTATTTCAATATATCTTTCAATAGACAATAGTAGCATTAAATATTAATTCTTATGAGCATTTATATTTCAACAGAAAAAAAGTTTTTAAATCCGTATGAATAAATTAACACACTAATTAGTAAAATACTTTTTTTAAAGAGCGAGGATTCTATGGACTTTTTTTCGAGTAATTTAAGGGAAACTGCTGAAGCGATTAATAAATTAATAGATAATAATATTAATTTAGTCACTACTAAAAGTATAAGAAGATGTAATAAAATTAAAGCATCAAATCGCTCTAAGATAAACTTTATTTGGAGATGCCTTAATTATCTCGAAAAAGAAGGTATTCTGGAGATGAATGGTACCTATACTCCTAAATCGTATAAAATTAAATCAAATCAAAAAATCGATATTGAGAAAATAATATCTCAAATCGAAAATAAAAGGAAAGGTTAAGATTATTTAAAAAGAGATTCATATTAAATTTAATTTCTTCGATAGATTCTCTAATTTTTTCTGATTTTCAACATTTTCTGTATTATTAATTAATCTTTTTTGATAAAATATTATGTTACCATATTTAAGCTCTAATTCATTAAACAATTTGACCCAAGTGTTAAATTTTGAAAGCAAATCAATAACTTCTAGATCCTCTTCAAAAAGCTTAATATCTTCCTTTTTTCCGGTAGAAAATGACATTGATTTGTATTTTTTAATCGTATATCCCTGTTTTTTTAAAAGTGAAGTATTAGCCTTTCTCACAAATGATTCTAATCCATTTCTCCAATGGACATATTTTTCATTAATTTTATCTATTATTCCTTGAATCATCTTTATTTCTTGAGGAAAAATCGTTTCATTCCGTTTCGTTAAGATTTTTTTTATTTTTTCAAATTCTAGTTTAAAATTTTCTAAATAAGTATTTATCATTATTTCGAATTTATATAAAACAGCATTATAATCTTGAGCAAATATCACATCTGAACTTGCAAATGTTAAAGTATCTTTATCAAATGTGCCATTCAACTTTCTTTTTTTCAACAAACTCTCAAAAATAGAATGAAGAATCTCGATTTCTTTTTCTTCCAACTCCTTTCCATAAAAAAAATCATGAAATGAAAACATAAAATTATTTTCAAGCATTAAAGTCTCAATTCCTTTTTCAGTATAAAAGACTAAATCTCCTTCTTTATTATAGAAAATTCCCTTAATTTCTTCATCGTTTTGCAATTCTTTTAACAAATTTTCGACGATACTGGAAGTTAAATCTATATCTCCTAGTTCTATTATGTTTTCAGATTTAGATTTTTCAATAAGCATTGATTTGATATCTTTTTTAGATTCCTCTATTTTTTGCTCGTTAAAAATGAGGAATTCTCCTTTCTTAAAATAATTTAAACCTAAATCATTGATAAATTCAATAAATAAATTATAATTCATACCTGTTTTCTCAATATATTCTTCAATTCGGATTAAATCTTTCCCTTTTATTTCTTCTCCTATTAATCTTAAATTTTCGTCTAATTTTGTGAGAATATGGCTCCTATCGATATTTAAATTTTTTGCCATTAAGTTTATCTGCTCATTTTTCTCAATTCGATTTGTTATTAAATTCATTTCTTCGATTTTCTGATTTAGAAATTTTGAGTAATAGAAAACCTCTTTGTTTTTATCAAATATTCCGCTCCTTATATCAATAAAGCTCTCTAAAATCTGCACTAACAATTCTCTTTTTATATTTAACTTTTCAGAGAGCATTGGAATTGAATAATAACCTATTAATCGAGAATTATCAATTTCTTTTTTGACTTTTAATAATCCTACATTCGTTAACCATTGAGTTCCAGATCTAAAATAAGTTAAATAACCTTTTGGCAAGTTCTTTATCAGTTTGATAAAATCTTTCTCTGTTAAATGGTCTCTATATGATTTTAAATCAATAGTATTATTTTTTGCTGCTTCAGAGTTAATCTGTTTCTGAATGATTTTCAAGGAGTAGTATGCTGTGTTACTTTTCCCTGCCAGAAAAACCTGTTTTGTTAGATCCGATATATCTCTTATAATTTTATTAATAAAATCAGAAGGCAGATAATTGAAATTCTCAAGATTTACCACCCCATTATTGTGAAATGCGTCTAATAAATCTAACTTTATATAGTTGTAAGGGTAAAAATAACCCAATTTTGAATAAT
>JBHLLM010000404.1:0-3229 GCA_048885575.1 Candidatus Hermodarchaeota archaeon | reverse complement strand
AGTAATAATAAATGAGTTTATAAAAATGGATTTTTATCTTTAAATATCTTGTTTTTATATTGTTCCAGATCAGGGGGTGCCAGACCTTTATCCGTTGCTTCTTTTTTTATAGACTTTAGAATTTCTCCACAGTTGATTAACACAGGGCACCAATGATAGCAATTTTCGCATCCTGTACATAGAAATAGACCGCTCTCTACAGCGGATTCGATTCCGTTGTGAATATAATCTCTTATTATCGCGGTAGCACCTAATCCATACTTGGAAGCGTAGATATTCCCAAATGCTCGAGAAGCAGTGCAGGGAAAAATACAAGATTTGCAGCCAAGACATTTTAAAAAGTCAGCGTAAATGAGATTTTCTTTAACTGCCTTAGTTCTCCAATCATCAACAAGTATTACAACAACTTCTTTTGCTCCGTACATGCCTTGAACACTAGTGCCTTGAATATCAGACGTATTTGATGGCCCTGAAATGAGGTTTATGTAATTAAAGGAAACATTATTTATCCTGGATTGTAATTGAGTCATCAAAACGGCATCCAAAATATTAGGAACGATTTTAGTAATACCACAAACGACAATATGCTTTTCAGTTGCTCGCGTAATAAGACTGATATTACCTTCGTTCTCTCCTAATACAATTGTTCCATCCTCCGCAGAAATAGCATTTGCGGACGTTAAAGAGACCTTGACTTCATTTAACAACTCATTTCTATAGGTTCTTCTAAAATAGTCGACAATTGCTTGAGCTTTTGGTTCAAGTTCTACTCCGTGAACCTCTTTAATTTTATTCGCTATTTCTTCCTCAGTAAAATGAGCTCCAGGACCAACTTGAAAGCTAGGTAAAGTATAATTAAATAATTGAACGAGTACATCACCTAAATCTGTTTCTTTTATTTTTATATTGTTTTTCTTCAAAACATCAATAATCCCAATATCTTTTGCTTCAATTGATTTTGATTTATATATAATTTTGTTATCACCTAACTCCTCCATGAAAATCTTTTGAGCTTCTTCATTTGTTTTAGCGTAATGAACGATGAAATTCTTTTTACGCATTATATTAATACATTTTTCAACGTAGGATTCTATATTATTGACAAACTCTTCCCGCATCTTGATGAAATTATCCCTATTTTTATCAACGAATTCTCGACTCGTATCTTCGTATAAATATCTCATATCGTGTTGCCGCGTTTTTATCGTACAAGCCATTTTCCAAAAATTTCCAAATTGGTTTTCTAATGTCCCTTCTTTTTGAGTACTTTTGATTTTTTCCTTAACTTTTTCATATAGATCCTTTCCGCTTTCACTCAACTACGGGATCAACTCCTTCCATAATTTTAATAATAAAATCCTCAAACTTAACAACGGGCTTTTTTAGTTGATTTTCCTCCTTAATACGCGTTAAAGCGGTATAACAGAATGGACACCCCGTTAATAAGATTTTACCACGATTAAACTGATCGAAAATTAATTTTGAATTGTAATCGCTATTTTCCCTAAATATTGAATAGACTCCTCCTCCAGCTCCACAACAAATACTATTAGTCCTATTATTTTCCATTTCTTTGAGTTCGATGTTTTTAATTGAGTTAAGGATTCGCCGGGGTTCTTCTATTATAGGTACTACAGCATTTCTTAAGTGACAAGCATCGTGATAACTAACTTTTAACTTCTTACCAGAGTATTTTAAATTTAGTTTTGTAAAATTTTCCGGTTCTGCTAAAAATTGAAGGAAATGCTTTATAGTAATTTTAAAATCGGTTCCTAGGAATTGTGTATAATATTTGGTTAAATAGTTATAACATCCCGCGCAAATAGTCACGATCTCGGAAACATCATTCTCTTTAAACCAGTTATTGACAAATTCCACGTGTTCTTTTAGCTCATTGTCATTTCCAATGTGATACGATAAAGCCCCGCAGCATGGAGTATCATCTAAAACTACATAGTCTGGATCTATTGAATTGATAACTTTTATAGCGTTAGCGCAAGTATCTTTGTATTTTGTACTTGACAAACAACCTAAGAAGATTAATTTTTTCATAATAAGTAAAAAATCTGTTTTTAAAAAAAAATTGATATTATTTTATTTAAGCTTATATCATCTTATACCTAATCTTAAAATAATTGAAATTTAAAACATCTAAAATATTTTATTACCTAACTTAAAGAATAAGTGAGCTGATTATAATACCAAAATTATTGGAAAATGAAGAGAAGAAATTTTCACTTTTTCTCGATAAGAATCGATGTGGAGGATGCCAAATGTGTATTTCTCTATGTCCCACTGGTATTTTAGAGCTAAGTGATGAGTTGAACATGAGAATTGCTTATGTTCCTCAAGTCAAGGATGGTAAGGGTAACTATTGTACAGGGTGTAGAAGATGCGAATATGGATGTCCTGATTGGTGTATATATGTCCTAGATGAAGAGGAAATTAAAACTAAAAAAGCTAAAACTTAGAGTGGTGAAAAAAATAAATGAGTGATAAAGATACTAAAAGATATCTCCCAGAAGGTAAATATATTATGATGGGAAATGTAGCAATGGCAGAGGGAGCATTAGCTGCAGGTTTAACCTTTTTTGGAGGTTATCCAATAACTCCTTCAACAGAAGTAATAGAACATCTTGCTAAGCGATTACCTGAGGTTGGAGGAACTTGTCTTCAAATGGAAGACGAGTTAGCATCAATTAACGCCGTGATAGGGGCGTCTTTAGCTGGAGCTAAAGCAATGACTGCGACTTCTGGCCCAGGTCTTTCTTTAATGGTTGAAACCATCTCAATGGCAGCAAATCTTGAAATACCCTTTGTCTTTTGCGATGTTCAACGCGTTGGTCCGGGTAGTCATGGACCTGTAACCGCCCCGCATCATAATGATATTGGATTAGTACGTTTTGCAGGTCATGGAGAATTTCAAGTTATTGCGTTAGCTCCTATGAACTGCCAAGAACTCTTTGACTTGACAATAACAGCATTTAATTTTGCTGAAACTTATCGATGTCCTATATTTATTCTCTCAGATGCCTATTTAGGACATATTCATGAACCAGTTTATATTCCACCAAAAGAAGAAGTAATTAAAAAAGTTATTACGCGTGAACTGCCCCAAGATTATTCTAAAATATATTCTTACAAAGATAGCAAGACTGGAGCGTATGTCATCCCTAAACCTCCAATAATAGGCACAGATTATTACCCACCCACAGCTTTACAATTACCT
>JBHLLM010000403.1:0-3232 GCA_048885575.1 Candidatus Hermodarchaeota archaeon | reverse complement strand
ACTAGAATACAAGAAATTGGTGGAGGAACAAGACAAGTACAACAATATATTATGAGTTTAACGCTGAGACAGTTATTTAAACTACTTTAAAGACTAGTTTTTAAAGTCATATCTCTTTTTTTTAATTATTTAATTAGTAGAAAACAATTAAAAGTGAGTAAATTAAACTTTATATATATTCAAATTAAGGAATATGAATTTTAATTATGAACATAGAAGATATTCAAGACCTTATTTATGAGAAGGAAGAAAATGGAATCTGTACCGTAACAATTAATCAACCCAAAAGAAAAAACGCTATGTCTTTTCTAACTTTTTTGGAATTTGAAACAATCCTAGCCGATATGGAAAAAGATAAAAACGCAAGAGTTCTAATTATTACAGGATGCGAAGAAGCGAATGCATTTTCATCGGGGGGATATTTTAACATGAATATTTACCCTCAACTCCCTCCAGAAATATTAAAAGAGATTGATTTAACGGATATTGCTGTAAAAAGACTGTGTTTGAAATTTTGGTCTTTTTCTAAGCCAGTTATCGCTGCTATAAATGGACTAGCGGTAGGTGCGGGGTTCACTATGCCTTTAGCTGGAGCAGATTTGATTTATATGGCTGAAGACGCGTGGATAGGTTTTTACTTTGTTAAGCGCGCTGTTATAGCGGAATTTAGCTCTCATTTTTTGCTGCCTTTTTATGTCGGCTTTCAAAAAGCGAAAGAATTGCTCTATTTTGGACAAAAGATTACTGCTCAAGAAGCCTATCAACTTGGATTTGTAAACCGTGTTTTACCAAGCGAAGAATTAATGCCGTTTGTTAGAGAACAAGCTTTAAAATTAATTCCTCCTAAGGGACCGTCTTTATCAATAAAATTGATGAAAAGAACATTGCATAACTATTTTAAAGATATATTATCAAATACTTTAGATCTTGAAAATGAAGGTCTTAGAAAACTTTTAACAACACATGATTTTAGGGAAGCATTAAAAGCATTAAGTACGAAAAAAGATCCAAATTTCAGAGGAAAATAATCTCGAAATTCTTATTAAATGTGGTTGATATTTAATATTTTTATAAAGATAACATAAAAATAAATTTATATATCAGAAAGGTGTGATATAAAGTTGGTGGATGAGAAGAATGGTAATACACGATTTATTTTCATTACGGGCGGCGTAATGTCAGCTGTAGGAAAAGGTGTAGCTACTGCAAGTTTAGGAAAGATACTCCAATTTCGAGGATTCAATATTTCGGTTGTTAAAATTGATCCTTATCTTAATGTAGATCCCGGAACACTTAACCCAATAGAACATGGCGAATGTTTTATAACTGAAGATGTATGGGACTTTACACCTGTTCATGGTTCAGACGAAAGGTCATATAGAATTTCTGAAATAGATCAAGATTTTGGAACCTATTCAAGATTTCTTGGTATTGAGATGCATCCCTCTCATAATATAACATCAGGGCAAATTTATCTCTCTACAATTTTGAGTGAGAGGAAAGGGAAATTTTTAGGCAAAACAGTACAATTAATCCCTCATGTAACTAATATCATAAAAGAAAGATTAATGGAGATATCCAAAAACGAAAATTTAGATGTGTTACTTATAGAATGTGGAGGTACTGTAGGCGATTTAGAATCAAGCATCTTTTTAGAGGCTTTTAGACAAATCAAACTGGAATTTCCTAATCGAACTGCTCTGGTTCACGTCACCCTCGTTCCATATTCTCGCGCAGTTGGTCAACAGAAGTCCAAGCCCACTCAACATTCTGTTAAAATGCTCCAAAGTATGGGACTCCAACCTGATATAATCATCGGACGAAGTGAAAAAATCCTCACGGATGATATAAGATCAAAAATTTCTCTTTATTCTAATGTTCCAGAAGTAGCCGTAATTTCAAATCCTGATTTAGAAATAATTTATGAATTACCTATATTATTTGAAGAACAAGGACTAGGAGACTTTCTCTGTGAACTAATTGATTTAAAAGCTAAGTTGGTAGAATATAGTGAAGTAACAAATTATTCTGAATGGCAAAAAATGGTGGAGATGTATAAGAAAGCTACCAAAATAGTGAAAATAGCCATGCCTGGAAAGTATTTCAACATTTCTGACTCATATATCTCCATCAATGATGCTTTAGAACACGCAGCAGCCCATCAAGGCTATAAAACTCATTTGAAAATGATTAATATTACGGAAGAAACTGACATTGAAGAAGAATTGAAAGATTGTGACGGTATTCTACTAACACCTGGATTTGGGCAACGAGCGGTGGAAGGAATGATAAAATCTGCAGAGTATGCAATGGAACATAAGGTTCCGTTTCTTGGAATCTGTTTTGGAGCGCAGCTGTTTTTCGCAGCTTTTTGCAGAAAGTATTTGGGATTGAAAGACGCAAATTCCACAGAAATTAATCCTGAAACACCGTACCCAGTAGTAGACCTTTTAAAAAGTCAAGAAGACGTTACTGAAAAAGGTGGAACTATGCGTTTAGGAGCTCAAAAAATAATTATTTATGAAAATACTAAGCTTTACGAAGCCTATAAACAAGTTGAAATTTTCGAGAGATTTAGACATCGATATCATATTCAAGAGCGATTTATAGACGAAAAAGCTAAATCACTCGGGCTTGTTATTTCAAGTCGGGATGAAACAGGGCAAATAGTCAATAGCATTGAATTAGATAGAGAAGATCATTGGATGGTTGGAACCCAATTTCATCCGGAATTTAAATCTAGACCCTATGCGCCTTCAAGAATTTATTATGATTTTATAAATGAATGTGGTAAATATAAAGATAAAAGATAAGAGATTAAAATGGGCGAATTTTATGAATCAATTTCAAGAATTTTTTTCACAAGTTTTTTCTTTTCCTCGAGATTTGCTTGACGTGAAATCATGATTCTTTGTGCCTGAGGACTACCTGCGCCATGCATAGATTCTGTTCTATAACTTACGGATGCTACACCCATAGTAAGATTTTCTATGAATCGAAGCACCTTATATCTATCTTCAGCACACATTCCTTCGCAAGTTGTTAAATATTTCTCAATTAAAGCTCCAACTTCTTTAGACTTGAGATCTGCTTCAGAAGGCATTGTACATATCATCCCTCCAGCAATATCTTCAGCTAATCTACCAATTTCGTAGGGAAAGCGCGTGACATTCTGTTTACATACATTTGCTAATAACATGTCCATTTCATAATTACCTGATTCTCTCTGAAA
>JBHLLM010000402.1:0-3237 GCA_048885575.1 Candidatus Hermodarchaeota archaeon | reverse complement strand
ATGCCCCCGAACACACAAAGAATAATTTCTATAACTTTAAGGTTATTTTTTAAGAAATTTATAAATGAAAAATAAACACTTAGTAAAATATTCTTTATCTTTAATGTTATCAATCTTAAATAGTCCATTATATTATTGAAGAAAGCTTTCAATTCTTCTAGCATAAAAACAAACAGATATAACATAATTCCTACAAAAATCCATGAGAAACTCCAGCCGGATAATGATACATTAAATGTCATGATACTTATCAACAGAAACATTGTTATAGAATAGAGGAATGAGCTTAATTTCCTGCGTTTAAAGGGTTTAAATAATACTAAATTTACAACCATAAAGAATAACAGAGATGTACAGAGATTAAAAATAATTTGAATAGGATTTACAAATAATTCTAGTCCTAAGAATATATCCAAAGATAATAATGTTTCAGTTAGGATGAAACTGGCGATTAATAGACCCTTTCTGTTCCTTTCGGTTATTATTTTAGTAGCTTTATCCAAGAGCATTAATCCAAGTAACATTACACATGAGAGTAGAACTAAATTTGTTGAAATAAATAAAGAAATAAAGAAATTAAAAAAGTCAAAACTAATATAGTACAATGGCCAGGAGATTAAGTTAAGATAAACCAATTTGACAAGAAAACGCATAATTTTTAATTTCCTTAGGTTGATAAACGCCCAATCTCGTAATAATCTGAATAGGTAAGCGATTTGAATTATTAGGAGAAAGATGATTATTGGTATTATCTGAATAGAAAAAATTGTAACCCAATCAGCATAGAATAAGAACGAAAATCCGATTAAAATTATCCAGGAAAAGCTTATAAAGAAATTTGTAGTTTTACCTAAAGACTTTAAAATATATTTATCAAATAAGGCGAGTAAATGAGTGGTTAAGCTAGAAATTAATAAAATTATATGAAATTCTTGCCCAAAAAGTACTAAAATACCGTATATATTTGCTAGAAGTAGTATATATACACCCCATCCTAACCCATCCTGCCTAATTTTCTTCCATTTTTCAAATGAAGCCAACTTATCAGGATTAAACTTTTTCCGAATGTTGAAATACGAATAATTTGTATAAAATTGCATCAAAATCACAATTAAAACTAGAAAAAGCAAAGAATCACTAAACAAAGTGTACAATATTATAAAAAGAACCCAAGAAATATTGATATAGCTTAAAGTATGAATTATTTCCATATAACCTCCTTTAATTCGCTTAAGAGCATATATTTCTAAGATACTTATCAAGAGCAATATAATTTGAGAAAAAAGTAAACTTTCATAGAAGGGGAAGAATAATTGAAATACTCCTAAAAATAAAATTGATGTCTCTAAATAAATGCAAAAGATAATAAATGAATAAATTTTTTTTATGGTTTCCTTCCAAGTTTCACTTCTGGTGATCTTTCCTGACAAATATATCGTATATGAGGTGATTACCGTTTCAAACGTTATAATTAATGTAATCCAAAATAAACCCAGAAGACCAGCCACAGTAAAAAAGGCTATAAAAAACACAGCAAAAAAGAATTGAAAGAAAATGAAAGTACTAATTAGAATTATATTCTTATTTCTTATTTCTATTCTGCGATTTAGTAGCCCATTAAGTAAAAATAGCAATAAAGTAAATATCATTCCAGAAAAACTTAGCGAAGGATGACCGGATAATAACGGATTATAAGATACTATTAAATTGTTTAATAATAGGGTAATATATAGGCTAATTATTATAAAAATTGAATTCAATAGAATTATTTGAATCTGGTTTCTAACTTTCCTTATTTTACTCGCTTCGTATTTAGTTAGTTTTTCAATATAATAAGAAAGAGCATATAACATGTAGAACTGCATAGTTAAGACTATAACTATATTTAGTACAAATATAGATAAATCTATCGCTGTAAATTGATTAATAAACACGAATAAACTTATAGATATAAGTACATATGCTATTAAATTAAATAGATACATTATTTTTTCATTGACCTTCTTAATAATATTGATTTCTAGTAAAGATATCAAGAATAGTACGACTTGAGACAACAATAAGCTTTCGTTGAAGCCCAAGAATAATTGAAAAATCCCTAAAAATAAAATTGATATCTCTAAATAAAGGCAAAATATAATAAATGAATAAACTTGTTTTATGGTTTCCTTCCAAGATTCACTTCTGGTGATCTTTCCTGACAGATAACTCGTATAAAAAGTGAAAACAGTTTCAAACATCAAAATCAAAGTAAACCTAAATAAATCTAATATACTCAAGACACTAAAAAAAGTCAATAGAAATATAGCAAAACAGATTTGAAAGAAAATGAAGGTACTAAATAAAATTCTGCTTCTATTTTTACTCGATATAGTGCGATTCAATACACCGTTAAGTAAAAACATTAAAAAGGCAAAAATCATTCCATAAAAACTTATTGATGGAAATCCAGTTAATAATGGATTATATATTACTAAGAGGTTACTTAGCAATAATGAAATATATAGACTAATTACAATAAAGATCAAATTTAGTAGAATGCTTTGAATTTGCCCTCTAATTTTCTTTATTTTCTCGGCTTCAAATTGAGTTATTAATTCAATATAATGTGATAAAGTATAGACCGTATAAAATTGTAAAGTCAAAAGTATGACTAGATTTAAAACAAATATAGAAGCATCTATTGAGATAAATTGATTCAAAAACACGAAAAAACCAATAGTTATGATAATATAAGCTATTATGTTTATAGTATATATGATTTTTTCATTAACCTTCTTGATTAAGTGGATTTCTAATAAAGTTGAGATAAAAAACATTATCATTGAGATTAAAACTAGTTCATAGAAGTTAAAATCCACATTCTCACTAAGCAGACTAAAACTTAATAGTCCTATCTCAAAATGTAATAACAAAGATAGAACTGAATCAACTTTCAATATGCCAAAATCTTTAAGAGACCCTTGTTCCTTGGTCTTTTTTTGGTGCAACTTACATGGAATTTGGAATAATGCAGTATAAAGTATTAATGATGTTAAGATTAGAATGAAAGGAGATTGAAATAAATCAATTAGTACTATAAATTGTAGAAATATTAAGATTAATGGAATTGGAAAGGTGTACCATAATATAAATCGGTATTCGTAGAGTACTGATCTAAAGAAAATTGAGTTTATTAAGATAAAAATGGCTATAGCAAGGTAAATAAAACCAGGCAGGAAAATATAGATTAGATAG
>JBHLLM010000401.1:0-3243 GCA_048885575.1 Candidatus Hermodarchaeota archaeon | reverse complement strand
TTCTATTACGATTATCAGTTTGAAGATGAAAATAGTTCGCTTTCTCTTACAAGAACGCAATACTATATAACTTTCAGCAATAGCCTGATTATTCCAGATAACCACATTGACGAAAATGGAACAAATGTTTTAAAAGATTTAAAAACAAGTTATGACACAGATGTGTTCATATTGCTCTCTAAAAATTACTTGACTCCAAATGAATTAGAATTTTATGGGGAACTAACTGAAGAACAATATGCAATGTATTTCTCTTTAAAATATTTAAACAGGATTTTTTCGGTTAAGAGTGAAAACGGAAATAGTTTACCCTATTATTGGGTTATTTAAAGATTTCATATCTACCAGGAAACAGATTATCAATTTTATCTTTTAAAATATTTTTTTTATCACCCTCAATTTTAAATATCTTTGGTAGTTTACCTACTTGACCTATTTTATTATCACGGGATATTAATGCCCCATGAACGCCCTCAATATCTTCGACAGCATCTAATGCATTTTTGATAGATTTTTCTATGTCAGATCCTCTAACTAAATTTGCTATTCTTGTTGCAGCACAATCTGCTAAGGTTGCATTTTTTGCAAATATAGTCACTGCATCTGCTTGTCCCAAACTAATTGCATGTCCTATTGTAGCAGAGCTGGTTCCTATTCCAATAGGACAGATTCTTTTTTCAATCAAGAAGCCAATATTCAAATTGAGCTCATTCAGTCCGGCATATAAAGCAATCTTCATATTTTTTTCAGAGTCAATAGCAATTTCGCCACCATTTTCAACCAAAGCAATTTTTGTTTGAAAAGACTCCTTTTTTTCACCTACTTTCATAACATTTAACATAATATCAGCAAGTGCTCCTGCTACAGCTGCCATTGGACCAACATCACATATAACTGATGCTTCACTCATCATATTTATTATCTCAAACTCAGTTTTGATTTTAATAGGCGAAAACGATGTTAAAAAATTATCATTTTTTTTTAAAAATTTTTCTAAAATTATACGATTCTTGATTAAACTTTCCTTAGCTTTTATTATTGCAGTTTTTGATTCCGAAATTAGAGTAACATCCGATTCCTTTTCTGAAAAATGATATTTATATATTTTCATTTAGATTATAATGCGATTTTGATTTAATTAAATATATATAAAAATGATTTTATTAATTATTCAAAAATTTTATAATTCTTATAATGAAGGAAATAAACTACGATGAAATCATCTCACAATTAAAAATTGAGCTAAATTCTGAATGTGCAATTGCAAATCTTTATGGAATTGTCTTAGCTTCTAATATTAAGGAGTTTTCTAAAGGTAAGGTTATTCCACACAAAATTCTTTCTCTTATTGGAAGTTCAAAAGATATTGCAGACGAATTAAAGCTAAATAAAATAAATTCATTTGCTTTAGAGGCTCAAGAATACAATTATTTATTTACATTCAGCGGAGAGTTAATTTTAATCTCTAAATTAGGTTTAAGTATGAATTTAGCTAAATATATGCCGTCTATTTCAGTCTTTTTAAAAAAGTTAAATGAAAAACATAAAAAAGAAGAAGTTACTGAATTTTCTGTTTTTGATTTTTCAAAAGAAATTCAGAAGATTAAGGAAACTTTTCAGGATAAGAAAAATAAAGACGATAAGTATTCTATAATTAAGGATTTAGTAAAATATATCGCATGACAATGGAAATTTAAATAAATACAATTATGTTAACATAAATAAGGTGACACATAATATTAAGACAGGTTTACATATATAAGGAAGGTAAATTACTTTATCATCGGCATTTTGGAAAAGCCCTTAAGAAGGAAGCTTTCAATTCTCTAGTTGAAGATTTAATGCATGATGCTTTCGCTAAAGGGGGAAATAAAGTGGAATATCACGATTATTATAAATATCGAATATCCTATATTACGGAAAAAGAGCAAGAATTGATCTTTTTATTTGTAACAGGATTAACAGATAATTTTGAAAATATTAAAAAAGAATTAATCAAATGTAAAAAAGAGTTTTTAAATCTCTTTGAAGATATCCTCCATCACAAGTTTGATGCTAAAACCTTTGAAATCTTCGATCCTATCATCGATTCAACCCACAGAAATTTAAGACCGAAAATTTCCTTAGTAGGATTTTCTGGTGTTGGAAAAACTACGATAACGCGCTTAATTAAGGCTGAAGAAATCCCTATAGAACATATTCCGACAATAACAGGAGATATCGCTACAATAAAGATAGGGAAATTGCATTTTCACTTGTGGGACTTTGCAGGGCAAGAGCAGTTTAGTTATTTGTGGAACAATTTTATCAAGGGAAGTGATGCTGTTTTATTAATCACAGATTCCACTTTAGTAAATGTCGAGAAAAGTAAATTTTTTTTGGAACTTATAAAAGAACAAGCTCCTCAAGCACATACATCGGTTATTGGTAACAAACAAGACCTTCCTGATGCTATGAAGCCTGAACAAATCGAAAAAATCTTAGGTTTAAAAGTATATTCGATGGTTGCAAAAGATCAGGGAAACAGAGATAAAATGATAACAATAATTGCTGATATATTAGAAATGAGTGCTGAAGTTTCACCTTTACTACAACCCCTATTAGAGAGAGATACATATACGGAAAGAGCATTGAAGGCTTTAGAAGATGCAAAGTTTCATGATGCGGCAATGTATTTCGAGAAGATAAGTGACTTGTGTATAGAACTAGGAGATGATTCACTTGGTAAAGAATTTTATGAGAAATCTCAAAAAATCAAATCTATGATCCAACAAACAAGTAAAATCCAGGAAACCGCTGTTGGGGAAGCAAAAACTATTGAAGCATCGTCTAAAGTAATAATAGAACCTAAACCAAAAGAAAAACCTCCTGTACCCAAAATAAGACCTTCTATAACTAAGAAATTTCCAATAACTGATATCCCTAAATTTGAAAATGTAGAAAAATCAAAGATTAATATAGCAGAACCTCCACCATCTATTCCTTCTAAAAAAATAGATGTGGTAAAAAAAGAAGAACTAGAGGAAATACCTGCGAAAAATTTAGCTCAAAAAGGATTAACTGAACAGAAAATTACTAAAGAGGTTGTTACTAATTCAAATTCCTATTTAGCTAAGCAACCTGAAGTCAAAAATGGAGAGAAACCTTCAGAACCCGAGATTATACTCAAACCTAAAATTCAAAACATGAATATAGGATTAAATCTAAATCCCAAAGATTTTATGGTTAAGCAACGCCCTAAAA
>JBHLLM010000400.1:1295-3256 GCA_048885575.1 Candidatus Hermodarchaeota archaeon | reverse complement strand
GACCAGAAAATAGCAATAATTGATATAGACGATCATTTTGGAGATGGTTTAGCTCAATATTTCTACGATGATCCTTCTGTTCTCTATTTTTCTATACACGAGTTCGACTTTACTGAAGGAGACCTAGGAATGGTTGACGAACTTGGAATAGATGCGGGTATTGGTAAAAATATTAATTTTCCCATACCAGAAGGAATAGATAATGAAGATTTTTATTCTTGTCTCGAGCTGTTAGACCCTATACTCAAAGAATTCCAACCCGCTCTTATCATTGTTGCTACGGGATTTGATATGTATTACGCGGATCCCATTGGTAATTGCTCTTTAACAAGTCTTGCTTATAATCAATTTGCGGATCGAATTTTAAAGATTGCTGAAGCTGTATGTGATGCTAAAGTTGCTTTCATATTAGAAGGAGGGTATGATATAATTGGCTTACCATATTGTATTGAAGCTATTATTAAAGCTTTATTAAAGGAGAGGTATGAGCCTCCTGATTATGAGAATAATTTATCATGTTTGAAAGACTCTAAGAGTAAGGAGATAGATAGAATTAAATCTTTACTTAAAGGTTTATTAAACCCTTATTGGGATAAAATATAACTTTTAATTAAAGAATTAAAAAGAAGGTGAGGAAGTTAACTTTCTCACCAACTACTTGATTTAACATTTCATTCCTCTTTAATTAAGGTTAACTTAATTAATGAATGTATCAATAATTGATATTTTAGATTTTCTGACAAAATTTTTTTAGGAATATTAAGTAAAATCTATAAAAGAAGAGAAAAAAGGTTAAACTAGATTTTGCAGTTTCAATGCATAAGATTGAACGGTGAATAGAGCATCTCGGGGTCCAACTTGAGGATTAATGTAACATACTAATGCACCAGTCCCACCTATGGGAATGGGTGCTATAATTATATGTCCTTTTCCTGTGATATTTGTACCTATCTTTCTCTCTTCAGTATTTTCGACTATCATATATTTAATTCCTTGAATTGTTATACTTGACATACCTTTTTGTCCCAAAGCTAGTTGGGTACCAAGTAACTCGTTTATCAATTTCAAATCATTAGTAAGATTCCAATTCTGAGTCTGTGTTATAAGAGATCCAGACTTGTTAATAATAGCAACGCCAAAAATATTTTTTTCCTCAGAGAGCAACTCATCAATAATAGCTTCAATTTCTGCTGACATTATTACCAAAATTTTTATTATGATTTTATTATATACATATACAAAGAATTTATATAAAAAATTAATTTTTATTAAACGGTGAATTATGTGGCATTTAGATTGTTTAGGAAATCAATTTTAATGGTATTACGGGAGAAGAAACAATTTACTGTATTCTGCTTAATGTACACCATTTTAATATTTTGGACAAGTTATTCAATTGAATTAGTAATGATTGAACCCGGTTTAGGTTTTGCAAGTACAAGTTTTTTTATTGCTCTTGGTGTAGGAATATTTTTATCTTTATTATATTCTTGGATCATAGTGAGACGTAATTCGAAAACTATTGCGACATTGAAATGCATTGGTTGGACGAATAGAGATCTTAACTCATTAATATCTGGATTTATATTGTTTACCACAATTATGGGGTTTTTCATTGTTATTGAAGTCCTCTTTCACTATGCGGCTATTGTTGGTTATCTTGAAGCTGCGAGCGCCCAACTCTATCCCGGTTATATCTATGACATTGCAGGGTTACCTTTAGTAAGCCTTTTGCCAGTGTTTGCGACATTTTTAATTTTTCTTGCTTTTCAAATATTAGCGATTTTAGTAGCTAATCGGAAAGTTTTGAAAGTTAGACCAATAATTGCATTAAAAAGAGTAGGTGAATAAGGAGGGAAGAATATGCCAGTAGATAAGGATACTATGATTGAAGCTATTGATGTTAATAAAGAGTATAGGCGAGCTGGTGCAATTATAAGAGCTTTAGGTGATATTAACCT
>JBHLLM010000400.1:0-1195 GCA_048885575.1 Candidatus Hermodarchaeota archaeon | reverse complement strand
GAGGATCCTTAGCTTCATATGCTAGTAAGACTGTTATAATGGATAAAGGAGTAATTACAAATATTAAATAAAAATCTTTTTTTACAATTTTTTTCTAAAATTTCATTATATATTTTAAAAACCGTTTTTATATTTCTAATTTTAAGATAAGATTACTTGATCGTTAATAGCGTTAATCTCTTTCCTAATTTAAAGAAAATATTATAGAGAGCTTCTAAATATGTATTAAAAACATAATTTTAAATATATGAATCATGTCTGAATTAGTAAGAAAATAATAAATTAAATTTTAAAAAAAATTTAAATTAGAGCTGGAGGAAAATACTTTTG
Source organism: Candidatus Hermodarchaeota archaeon (assembly GCA_048885575.1). GTDB lineage: Archaea > Asgardarchaeota > Lokiarchaeia > Sigyniarchaeales > SOKP01 > SOKP01. Next base: position 865 of record JBHLLM010000400.1, on the reverse strand, counting down.
GGTTTCGGAAGAGTAGTGTGGACGGGAATTGTTGGAATGATCTTCCTTGCATTAACTTCATGGATCAGTTTTCAATTCCTTGATTTAACTTCAAGTGTAACTGGGGGTTTAATTGAAAATTTAAATGTTGCTTTAGCTTCTTTAGGCTCTCTTTTACCTGGACCGATAGGAGGTATAATTGGAATACTTGCCGGATTATTTTTGGGATTGATATTAGTCCTCATCTTTCCAATTCATTGGTGTTTAATCTATCGTCCTGATGATGTACTACTATTAATATCGGTTACATTGCCGTGGATTTTAGCTTGTTCGATGATATGTGCTATTAATGCTAAAAGTCCTGGTAAGGGAATACGCACTAGTTTAGCAATTGGAATAGGGTACTTAATTATTGCACTTTTACTATATTTCTTGATTCCGTTGATCCCTTTAGTCGGACCTCTCATAGGAGGAATAATCGACGGACTCGCATCAGGACTTACAGATTTGCCCTACGTATTTGCGGTTTCTACGGCGATTTTAGAAGGTTGTCTTGTGGGAGCCGTGTTTGGAGGGTTTATCGGGGCTCTTAAATACAAACCAACGGGCGAAAGCGGTAAACAAAAAAGTAAGAAAGATAAAACTAAATTAGAAGATGATTACGAGCCTACTTTAGATGATGACCATTGTACCAATTGCGGAGCGAAATTAGTTCCAGGAAATGATTTTTGTACTAACTGTGGAATGAAGGTATAGCTTAGTTATAGTATCGAATAAATCCTGATTGTATATTTTTTATTTTTTCCTTTTTATTAATGGTTTGGAAATTCTTTTATTATTAAAAAAAGTAGGTATAAAACAGAGATTTTAAAATACCTTATCATCA
>JBHLLM010000399.1:0-3262 GCA_048885575.1 Candidatus Hermodarchaeota archaeon | reverse complement strand
ATCAACCACTTATAAAAGGTACTCCGTACAACACATTGTTGGTTAACCCTGGAAGCCCAACAAAACCTAAAGCACCACCACCCAAAAGAGGTTTCGAAAAGCCAATAGCTAGACCAACTGTTATAACACTCAAAATTGACGAAGATAACATTTTATCTACTTTTGTTATAAATCTCAAAAATTCATAAAAATAAAGTTAAATAGTATATAGTTCATATTAATTATACATAAGATATAGAAAACCGATATTAAATTATAATTAAAACAGCTGAGTGTTTATCCATATGGTGTCAAGGTTAGAACTTGTTTTAAAAGAATTAAACGAGAATGGAAACTTTAGAGCTTCCTTGTTTTCAACATCAACGGGATTAGTTTTAGCTTCCCAAAAAGCAGGCAATGTTGATGATAGAGTAGTTGCAGCCATGAGCTCGTTATTGAGCGACGCGGCATATAAAGCTTCGGAGGAAATGAATTTGTCCCGACTTTCAAGTTTAAAAATTAAATACTTGGAAGATTATATTGTGTGTAGAAATATTATTATGCCAGATCAAAAAACGCAGTTTATTTTAGCAGTTTTATCTAAAAAACCCGAATCATATGAAATTGAGTCTTATTACGATCAACTCCTCGATTGGGCAGTCGATAACGCGACACCAGATTTAGAGAAACTCTCTTCAATTTAAGAAATTGCAATTTTCCTAAAAATTGCTTTACTTCAGCCTAATAATCCTGACTTGAACTTTTTTTATAACTTAGAAATGTTAAATTTAATAGTCATAGTAATATTTTGAAGGAAAACTGAAACCAGTTGTAGACAGAAAATTCCAATTGGAAGAAATTATTGAAGCTGAGACCTATTTGCATGAAGGCAAACACTTTGGAAAAGTTTTAATAGAAATTTTCTAATTTTTATTCTATTGTTGAAATATAAAATTTAAGGGCTTCTTTAGCAACTTCTTGTTCAAATCCAGAATAAAAATGATCTGCTCCATCAATTATTCTATACTTTTTTGGTTCTAAGTAAAAATTATAATGTTTCTCAAAATTTTCATAAATGGCTATAGTATCTCGATTTCCTTGAATAAACAATTTTGGTTTTTCACTCTGAGAAAGCTTTTTATATTCTATACCCATAAAATCCCAGGGAAAAGAAACGGCACAATAGGCAACTATTTTTTCAGAATAATTTACTGCAGAGCACCCTATAGCAGCACCGTAGGAATAACCATATATTATTATTTTCTCGCAATTTTTCTCGTTTATAAGAAAATCGATGCAAGCTTTTGTGTCACTTAAATCCCCCTTATCATTAGAATGATTTCCAGTTGAATCTCCAACTCCCCTAAAATTAAACCGTAAACATGAAATATTGTTTTGAATAAGAATATTAAAAATACCAGACACTACATTATTATGCATATTGCCCCCATATTTTCCCTTTCTTGGCAATCAAATCCCAAAAAATTGAGGATGCGGGTGACAGATTAAAGCAGCTGTAGGTAATTTTTCTTCTCTCGATAGAAACAACTCAATTTCAAGTCGAATTTTATTATTATTTATAAATATTTTTTCAGTACCACGCATAATTTTAATTAATCTTTAATCTATAATAATAATACTGTATAAAATTTCTGGTGAAGATGAGTTATAATCGTATTTTAATCGAAAAAAAATTAAGAAATTTTTTAATAGAAGATAACGCATTTATTGACATTAGCTCAAAACCTATTCCCATAAACTCAATCTCAAATGCTAAAATCATTGCTAAAACTGATGGTTTTTTAGCGGGATTAGAAGAATTTAAGATATTATTTCATCTTTTAAATGTAGATGTCACACTCTTAAAGCAAGACGGCGATCAAATACATGAAGGTGATATCGTAGCAGAATTGTACGGAAAAACAAAAGATATCTTGTTGGGTGAAAGAATGGGATTAAACCTTCTTTGTCATATGAGCGCGATTACAACTACTACTCGAAAATTCGTTAAAATAATTGATGAATCCGGTAAAAATGTAAAAATTGCTTGTACTAGAAAAACTCTACCCGGTTTACGACTATTTGAAAAAAAAGCAGTTGAGCTCGGTAAAGGAGATACGCATCGGTTTAATTTGGATGACATGGTTCTTTTAAAATCAACCCACTTAAAATTTTATAACGGAAATGTGGCAGAACTTCTCAAAAATACGAAACTCAAAGTTAGTTTTACAAAAAAAATTGAGATTGAAGTGGAGAAAGTTGAAGATGTCATTACATCCGTGGAAAACGGTGCTGACATAATAATGTTAGATAATATGAATCCTGATAAAGTTCAAGATGCTATTAATTTGTTAAAACAAAAAAATTTACGCAATCAGGTAATTATTGAAGTTTCAGGAAATATAACACAAGATAACATAGTAGATTATTTGATTTCAGAACCAGATATAATAAGTACAAGCATTCTTACTCAAAAACCCACGGATTTTGTAGATTTGTCGCTCCAACTTGATTAGGAATTAATAATATTAATCAATAATCACTTCATGAATAGAACTAGTTACATCTTTAATTTTAACTATCATTTGATAAAGATCTTTAATAATTCCAAACTCTCCTACTACTAAAACGATTTCAATCTTTTTGTCAGCAATTCTCCAGTCAGTTATAGCCTTGATTATTGAATGAAAATTATGATAAAGTTCAGAAATTTCATCTGCAATCGGTTCTTTAAACGGATAGACAAGACTTATAGTCATTATTCGATAACCTTCTAAATTTTCAAAACTTTCGTGGCTTTCAATAAATTTCAAGATTGAATCTCTTAATGCCTCGCTTTTAGAATTAAAACCACTCTGATTTCGGACTTTTTCAAACCTATCTAACAAGTCATCGCTAATTTGAAGAGATATGATTTTCATAATATATTTTATAAGATTGTTTCGTAAATAAGTGTATAATTTTCTACAAAAGAATTTATTTTTAAAGAAATTAGGTATTTAGAATGAAAAGAAGATATTGTGTGAGTTAAGGTATATTTGTGTTCCTTTTGCTTTTTTTAAAAATGTAAAACCAAATGTAGAAAAAGTACCTACAGATTATCTCATTCCAAATAGTAAACTTGCAGATAACATAGAATAGTTAAATTGGATCCTTTGAATTCGTTATTTTTCAAATTAAATACGAGTAATATGTAAAGATAATCTATAATTGTCAAATTATGTTATAAAAACTTGTTAATATAATCAATACTATTGCTTAAATCTTTATTAGATGAGAGTTC
>JBHLLM010000398.1:0-3278 GCA_048885575.1 Candidatus Hermodarchaeota archaeon | reverse complement strand
TTTTCTCAAGAACATAGTGAATTTGATATAAAAGTATTGTCAAAAGATTTACCAAAAAAGGGAAAGCCTCCAGCGCTCAATTATGGTTTAGAATACGCAAAGAATGATATCATAATTCTTTATGATTCAGGTTGCATTCTAAAACCAAATTCTCTCAAAAATCTGATATCTCCTTTTCATCAAGAAAAGACTGAAGCGGTTATTGGTCCCGTACTCGTTAAGAACTGGAAAGATAATAAACTTACTAAGGGAATCTTTTTAGATTATGGTATGGTTTCTGGTGGTGGTCTACTATTTGAAGTTAAAAATCGGCTAGGATCTTCTGCCTATTCATTTGGTAGAAATTTTGCTGTTAGAACAAAATACCTTAGGAAATATGGAGGTTTTAACGAAGATTCAATGACGGAGGATCTTTACCTTTCAGTACTTTTAAATTTAGATGGTGTGCTCATTCGTTTTTCACCTAAAGCTAAGGTTTATGAATATGTCCCCAATAGTTGGGAAATATTAGTAAAACAACGCACTCGTTGGCTTGCTGGATTTATATTTGACATGCCTCAGTTAATGAAGATGAAGAGCGAATATAAAGATGGTAAAAAATTAATTATCGCAAGAAATTTGACGATGATGGTTTTAGCAAATATGGATACCTGGATTCCAATAGAAATCGGTTTTGCTATATACCAATTTCTGGTTGGAGAACATTTCTTACTCATCTGGACGCTATCTTGCTTATTTTTTCAATTTGGATTCATATTTAACGCTATAAGAAAATATTGCGATAAACATTACAGTCTTATATTTTATTTTTTAATAAGTGGTTTTATTCATCTTTATATGTTTTTAAGGCAATTTAAACTTCCTAAAGAAATAAGCTGGGAAAAAACTCCAATGCTACTTGAACGCGAAGAAGCGGAAATAATGGCTTTATCTAATATGTAATAAATTTTTTATTTTTTCTTTATTTTATATTTAAATATTTAATTGTGTTAATACAATTTAATAGGACTATTCTTAGAGGATGTTAAAATGTTCCTTAAATTTCATGATCTCTTACCCGAAGAAATAAAAACAAAGTATTTTGACTTTATGCCCCGTGATTACCCAGACAATGAATTTTGTGAAGAAATGTTAAAACAAATTAAATTATCCTATACTAATTGTGAATACTATAAGGATAAAATTTGTAAAAAGTTTGAATATAAGATTCCTGATGAAATAACGATTGAAAGTCTTTCAAAAATCCCATATATTCCCACCGAAATATATAAAAAATCAGGAGGTCGAACGCTAAGCCTATTAAAAGTACCTGTTGGGAATGTAGCGTTGTTTTCGTGTTCATCTTCTACTACTGGTGATCCTTCGATAGTTCCCCGAACATTAGAAGATTTTGATCAAATTCAATACAATTCAATTAAAGTTTTTACTGAATTTTTTGGTTGGGAAGATTTAAAAGTTGGTTCTAAAAGTTGTGTTACATTTAATTTTTCACCAGATCGCTTATTCATGTCTGTAATGGCAAAAAGAAGTGCTAAAGGATTCGAATATGTTGATAAGACTCGATATTTTACAGCGTGCATGAATAAACCTTGGGAATTTTATGGCCACGAGGAGTATTTGGTAAAAATGAAAATTTTAAAGACGCTATGGGCAATAATATCAACATTTTCAGTAAAGGGTGGCTTTATTTTGGATGTTTCTAAAATGGTGAAAATGGTCAAAAAAATCACAGAAACAGGATATTGGAAAAATATCGAAGTATCCAAAATTTTATTTGGCGGAAGCCCACTTTTAATGAATAACATGTTTGAGAAGAGATTATTAGAAGAAAAGGTATTTATTGATCTTGATGGAAAATCTGTAGTTGGTTGCGGTGGAGGTGGATGGGATGGCGTTAAGGGTGAAGCAAAGATGGGGGTAGTAAATAAAGCTCGGTTCATAGAATCCTACGAAAAAGTGTTTAACATTAAATCGAAGGATATAAGAGATATTTATGCTTTTACTGAAGGACCTACACTTTTTGGGGGTCATTGGTCCGAGAAACTGCAAGATTTTTTACTACATTGTCCCAATACTACCCGAATAATTGTGAGGGATCTTGAAAGTTTAGAACCCGTTAATGATGGAGAAGAAGGTCTTTTAGAAGTTATTACCCCTTACGGTGTTAATGGTTCGATAAATCAAGCTGTCCTAGTTGATGATATTGTAGAATTGGTCTCGGGAAATAAATGTCCAGAATGTGGCTATAAAGGTGCAACTTTTCGAATATTAGGGAGATTAAAAAATGCTCAGGGGAAAAGTTGTTCTTCTTTAATTGATTGGGTTTACTAATTTTAATAAGGAATTGGGAGTATACCGGAAAAAACAATAGAATTAAACACTAATCTTATATTGATAATTATGATTGGCACAGCATTCACAATTATCCCTATAATCCCAAATACCCTACCAACCATCTCAAGAGCATTTTCTGCTTCATGTTTTCTAGCCTTACTACTAATCGCTTTAGATACTATTCCAAATGTTAATCCTACATAGTGAAACCCCAGAGCTACAATCAACAATACTGGCCCACCAGGAAGCCTAGGAAACACATATATAGGGATAATGAATCTAAAGAAAGCAAGAAACTCTAAAATAAAACCGATAACTGCTAATACCAAAGATAAGAAAGCGAACGCAAAGGTTCTTTTTGAATAAGACCCTGGTCCTCCTACTTCAATTGGTTTTGGGGCGTAAATGGGTGCTGGTGGTGGTACTTGAGGTTCTTCAATGGGTACCTGAGGAACATCGGGAACTTCAGGAGGGAGAGTGGTTTGGATTTCACTTCCGCAGCTTGCACAAAAACGTTGGTTAGGAGTTTCTAATTTTTCCCCACAATTTGGACAAAACATAATCTCACCTTCCAATTTTAAATAATTAAATACTAATAATCGTTTATATATTAGACCCATTACTTTATTTTCTTTCGCATCAAACTTCACTAATTAAACCTTATATAAAAGGATAATAATAATGAGGCATTGAAGATATCGCAATTGCTATTGGAATTATCACGAGAGGTATAACATTCAGAACAATTCCAAACACTCCAAATACACTACCGACTTTCTGAAGAGCATTTTCAGGTTCGCGTTTACCAGCTTTACTGCTACTCACTCTAGAAAGTATTCCAAATATCAAGCCCACAACATGAAGTACAAACGCTATAATCCACAACCCCGGACCACCAGGTAAATAAGGAAAGAAATATACTGGGATAATAAGTCTGATTATAA
>JBHLLM010000397.1:0-3279 GCA_048885575.1 Candidatus Hermodarchaeota archaeon | reverse complement strand
ACAAAAAAATGGCATATAAAAAGGATTGAGGAACAATGTTACCCGATTGAAAAAGAGAAAAATATGTTTTTAAGTTTACAATGAACGGAGGTATTTTATTTTTAATTCCACTCCAGAAGTATTTGAGAAATAGAAAAATTTCATAAATTGGTTTCTAAAAAAAGTATCCCCCAAAACATTTTTTGATGAATAAATAAAAACTTATATTATGAAACTTCTTAATCCTTAAGTTTTAATATAATAATTTTGAAGATATAATTATAACTTTAAAATATTATAAAAATATTAAAAAGAAATTCAGATTAAATATATTTTAATTTGAATTATAACAACTTTTAATTTTAGAAATGGAGAAAATCTTATGAGCTTAAAAGAATTTACGAAGGAAATTTTCACAAGATATGGTTTCACCGAAGACCAAATCAATGTTTATCTCGTTTACCTTAGAGTACCGAGAGCTACTTCGTCTGAGGTTTACCTCTCATTAGCAGAAGAACATCCAGAGTTATCATATGAATCTGTTCTTGAAATTACCGATTGGTTAGTTGAAAAAGGCTTTCTCAAAAAAGTAACGGGGATTGTAGATCGATTTATACCTTTAGAACCATTCTTTGAATTGTATATTGGAGAATCTAAAGTCTTTAGGGACGAGATTGGTAAAATCAAGGATTCCATCTTAGCGGATCAATCAAATCGATTTGAGAAATTGGAAGCTATTCAGGATAAAAGCATAAAAGAGGTTGAAACTGCTGTTGATAACCAAATTGAGGCTTTTTTTGGCGATTCGGATACTAAAAACAATAATAAAAGAGACCGAATTAACAATTCAAGAAATCGCTTTACAGACACTTCAAAAACATTGGAAGAAAATTTACATATTATTATGGATACACTAAATTCTGATGTCAAGAATATTAGCGATACTCGAATAAAAGAAAATGAATCAATGGTTAATAAAACTAAAGACGGACTTACTGGTTTAATATCAAATTTGCTAACAGATTTTGAAAAAAGAGTAGAAGCATTAGAAAAGGAATTGAAAAGCGATTTGGATGATCATGTTGATAGACATCAAACTATCTCTAATGACCTTAAACCAAGAATGGAACAAATACTTGAAAAATATCTAGAACGCATGGATAAAATAGTTATCGATTTAAAAGAGAGGATTTCAAATCTCTTGAAAGAACACTTAAATCATCTTAAAAATACAACTGATACACTTCAAACTGATTTGAAAGCTACTGTTGATGAAAGACATCGCGTATTAACAAATCAAACCAATAATTTTAAGAGCATGACTTTAACACTAATTGATAACCTGTTGGAGCATGCGAATAGATTTACTGATTTCACTGAAGATATGGCTAAAAAAGGTTTTTTTTGGATGGGAAAGAAGAAAAAATACAAAGCAAGGCACGAAACAACTATTCAAAATATTTTAAAATATACTGAACCTATGAAGGATGACTTTACTTCTACTAGCGAGGATTATATTAAAAATACAAGAGAAACAACCGATAATTTGAAATCAGATGTTACCCAGATAATGACAAATGAGAACGAGAATGTTGTCATAGAAACTACCGACCTTGATCATAAAGCTCAAGAAACAATCAATGTTCAATTAGAAACTTTAGCAACAGATATGGCTGGTGAAATTGACAATACTTTGCAAAATGGCGTAAAGGATTGCTCTGACACCACCATTAAATTGAAAGATTCTTTAGAAAACTCACTTAAAACTCATCAGAGACAATATGATGAAGCTATTAATAAACATAAAGAAGATACATTAAAGAACTATAGTGGATTTGACACTGATGTTAAAAAAATTAAAGAAGAGTGGATTAGGGAAATTGATGATAAATTTACGGGGGGCAAACGAGATACATCCGATAAAATTACCACTGAGATTAATCTATGGGGTGATGAATCAGCAGATTTGGATAGGAACTTAAGTGAAATGTTAATTGACCATAAAACTAAATATGAAAATAATGCGAAAACCTTACAAAACAGTCTCTCTACTACAACTCGAGATACTACTCAAAATATTAAGGACGCAATAGCAGATTTCACTCTTCAATTTATGAATTCTATTGATGATGCCACAGAGATTGCTGAAAAGAATGAAAGTAAACTTGGTGATATACATATCGCTTCAAGTTCGATTCCAGAAATAACAAATATAACTACTTGGCAAGTAGTTGGACGAGACGCATTAATAGCTGCAATAAAAGACGCTATTTATCGGGTTAAATCTTCGATTATTATTGTAATGCCCTATGTAATACCTGAAATCTTGCAAGTTATAAGCGAATATGCTTATCAAAAGAAAGCTGTGCGCTTTATGCTTACATCACGTTTTGAGATGAGTCAGTACGGCGATATTATTCGCAAAATGATGGGTTTGGGCAACATTCAGTTCAGACAACTCAGTGGTGCAGGAGAATTTTTTGCACTCACTCGAGACGCAGAAGAAGTTATTATTGGTCCTGCTACTGATGTAGAAGGTGAAATGATAAGCGTTATCTCGAACCAAAGCGCTTTCAGCATTCTCTACAGCCAATTTATTGGACCTATATTCCAGGCCAACAGTCGGCCAATAAAGTAAGAGAAGATTAGCCAGAATCCAGATTCTGCAGATTTAAACCAAGAATTATTTTTTATCTTTCTTTTTTTATCTTTTTGAAGAAATTCTGACCACTTTATAGATAATTAAAAATAATCTGGATTTCAATGAAAATTTTTAAAAATGAACTAATGGTTATTGCAAGATAGAGATTTTTATAATAGAGGTGGAAATTGGTTATGTTAGCATTAATAGTGTTATTTAAAATAAAGGGAGGGAAGATGGAAGAAGCCCTTGGTGCTGCTAGGGAACTCGTCCAAGAAGGAAGAGTCCTTGATCCCGGGCTATTAGAAGTGTTTGGGTATACAGTAAAAGGGCGTAAACACAAGAATGAAATCGTTTTCGTAGAGAATTATGTGGATGGTGACGCAATAAATCGAGTTGGGTTTAAGACTCAAGATTTACCATCTTTTCGTAAATTAGGGCAACTTTTTGAAACCGTAGACAATCTGGAATGTTCTTCAATCGAATAGATATAGTATAAAATTTACATTAATAAAGAAGAAAAGTTAAATTAATTATTAATCCCATTTAGGCTTTTTTACAGAAGCATCGTCATCTTCGGTGTGAATTCTCTTTAGATCAATATCAGAATAACCTGGTATGATGTTAAGGAGTCTTCTCATTGAATTTTCAATATCTTT
>JBHLLM010000396.1:0-3292 GCA_048885575.1 Candidatus Hermodarchaeota archaeon | reverse complement strand
GGTAAACGGATTTAGTACTCTTTTTTTTATTTTTTATTATTCAAATTCCAACATAATTCATTTTTTGACCGCAACATTCTGGAATTGCTTGATAACCACATTCTTCTGATTTACAACAGCATAGCATATAGTTATCTTTTACTATCATCGATTGGTCACAACACACTGGCACATCTGTTTCGTTTCCACATATATCACATATTAATTTTGGTATAATTATCAACTCCATATCTATAAATCTATTAGTTTAATATGAAATGTTGAATAGAAAAAAGCTTGTTTTATTTAATATAAAAATATTTCATTAATAGTTTTTAAAAAGAAAGCTCCTGTTCTTTAAGAGTTGTGAATTATTAGAGCTATCTCATTTATTGAATTTCATTTAAAAATTTTCAATAATTATGAATCATACTTATTTACATTTCAGAAATAAATGGAGATTAATTGTGGTAGACAAATTAAATTTAGGTAATTCTAATAGATTGTATTCTGAGGCTTTAAATTTAATCCCTGGTGCGATTTTAGGGATTCGACGGCCATATAACTTTGTTGAAGGTGAGTATCCTATATTTTTTGAGACCGCTAAGGGGGGAAAAGTAACTGATGTTGATGGAAACGAATACTTAGATATGCTATGCGCCTATGGACCTATCATTATAGGACACAGGGAAGAGGAAATCGATAACGCCGTCATTGATCAAATCAAAAATAAAGGCTTCTGCATGTCCCTGACCCAACAGATACAGAACAATCTAGCTAAAAAGCTCAGAGAACTGATCCCCTGCTGTGAGAAGATGGTATTTGTAAAAACTGGATCTGATGCTACTACTATTGGAGTTCGCATTGCTCGTGGCTATACGAAACGATTAAAAGTTTTAAGATGCGGTTACCATGGTTGGCACGATTGGTGTGTCGAAAATAAAGGCGGAATTCCTGAAAAGCTCTATGAAGATGTCCATGAGTTTGAATATAATAACCTTGACCAAGTTAATGAAATGATGGAAGAATACGGGAGCGATGTAGCTGCTATAATTCTAACCCCTATTAATCATCCTGGTGCTCATGAAGTTCAAATGCCAAAACCTGGATTTTTAGAAGGACTTCGAGAATTAGCAGACACATATGGATCTATATTGATATTTGATGAGATTCGCACAGGATTTAGGGTCAGTCTTGGGGGTGCTCAAAAAAGGTTAGGAGTAGTTCCCGATCTAGGAGCTTTTGGTAAAGCTATGGCGAACGGTTATCCAATCAGCTTTCTTGGAGGGAAAAAGGAGATAATGGATGCTTTAATCGAAGATGTATTTCTAAGTTCAACATTCTTTCCAAACAGTCTACCACAAGTTGCTGCACTAAAGACTATAGAAATCATGGAGCGAGAGGATGTTTTAGGCAGTATTCGCAAAAAGGGTGAGATTTTTGCAAAGAATATCACTGAAATCATTGAAGAAAGTGGAATTCCATGTAAATTTTCAGGAGGACCCTGGATGCCCTATATAACATTCGATTCTGATCCAAACTATGTATACCGACAATTGAGAGAGGAATTTTATAGGCAACTTATTCGACGAAAAATATTTCTTCAACCCTACCATCATGGATATATCTGCCATAGGCATTCGGAGGAAGACTTAGGTAATGCAGCGAACATGATTGGTGAATCTTTAAAAGAATGTAGAAAGTTATTGTAAATTATATAATCTATACTAGTTTTAAATTATGGATAAATTAATTATAACAGCCGCAATATGTGGCGCTGAAGTAACAAAAGAAAATAATCCAAATGTCCCTTATACAGTTAGAGAAATAGGTATCGAAACTGAAAAAGCATTTTTAGCTGGTGCAAGTATTATACATTTACATGTAAGAGAAGATGATGGAACTCCTACTCAAGATGTAAAACGTTTTCAAGCGTGTGTCGAAGAAATTAAAAGGAGGTGTCCCGATGTCATCATTTTACCCTCGACTGGAGGTGCTATTGGTATGAGTCTTGAAGAGCGGCTCCAGCCTATTTTCATGAATCCCCAACCGGAAATGGCTACCCTAGATATGGGCACAATGAATTATGGAGATAATGAGATTTTCATCAATACAGAAAAAACAATTATTAACTTCGCAAAAGAAATGTACTCTCGCGGAATTAAGCCGGAGCTAGAATGTTTTGATAAAGCTATGATCGATACCACGCTAAAGCTTCATAAGGAAGGACACATTAAGGAACCAATGCATTTTAATTTTATGATGGGAGTTAATGGTGGAATTGCCGCAACACCTCGTGATTTACTCTATATGGTTAACAGTATTCCAAACGGATCAACTTTTTCTGTAGGCGCTATAGGTAAACATGAGTTTCCGATGGTAATCATGTCAATAGCTTTAGGAGGACATGCTCGAGTTGGATTTGAAGATAATATTTATCTTTCAAAGGGAGTTTTAGCTAAATCTAACAGTGAGCTTGTTGAAAAAGTAGTAAGAGCTTCGAAAGATTTAGGTCGGGAAATAGCTTCTCCTTATGAGACAAGATTTATATTAGGAATAAGGAAATAGAAAAGAATTATTTAGGTTGTAATAAATTATGTACAAAGAATTGGCTGACTATTACGATTTAATTTATCATTGGAAGGATTATAAAGTAGAAGCAAGTAATATTAAAGATCTAATTAAAAAATATAAAGTTTCTGATGGAAATTATCTACTCGATGTAGGATGCGGTACAGGAATGCATATAAAATACCTTAAAGACGATTTTTCTTGTACAGGTATCGATATCAACAAAGAAATGGTACAAGTAGCTAAAAGTAAAGTTAGTGATGTAATTTTCAAACAAGGTGATATGATTGATTTCAACTTAAAAACTAGTTTTGATGTAATTTTATGTTTGTTTAGCTCAATAGGTTATGTTAAAACATATTCTAATTTAGAAAAGACAATTAGGAACTTTGCAAAACATTTAAAGAAGGGTGGAGTTTTAATTATAGAGCCATGGTTTACTAAATCGACTTTTTGGGCTGGAACGCCGGGTATGACTACTTACGATGGAAAAGATGTTAAAATCGCGAGACTAAATACTACAAAAGTAGAAGGAGACTTATCGATTATGGAGATGCATTATTTAATTGCTGAAAGAAATGAAGATATTAGACATTTTGTCGATATTCATGAATTAGGTTTGTTTGAGACTGAAAGAATGCTAAAATATTTAGAAGACGCTAATTTTAAATCAGAATTCCTAAAAGACGGATTCATGAAAGATAGAGGCTTATTCTTAGCAGTAAAATTATAGTTAATATTC
>JBHLLM010000395.1:0-3312 GCA_048885575.1 Candidatus Hermodarchaeota archaeon | reverse complement strand
ATATAAATTAAAATTTTTGATTTAAAGATTTAACCTAAATAATAGTAAAATTTTTTTAGAATACTTCTTTTACTAATCTATAATGATTATTCCTATTCGTTGCTTCTCATGCGGTAAATTGATCGCCCACATCTATGAACCTTATTTAGAAATGATTGAAAAGGGCGAAAGTGCTGAAAACGCTTTCAAACAATTAGGTATTGAGCGTTTTTGTTGTAAAAGAATGATTATCTCCAATGTAGATTTGTTAGATGATCTTTTGAAGTTCTCAAGACTCCAGTAATCTAAAAAAGTAAAACTTTTTGACACTAAAAACTAAGGAAGCTACAATCTACTCTTTCTTAGCTAATTTAATACTGTATTCTTTACATTTTAGAAAGTCCTAGTCAGAAGTAGAATCTTTTATTCTATTAATTTTCATTGATAACTCAGGAAGCCACTTCGTCGAATCTGGTACCATCTCATCCAATTTTAAGCTTACTCCGGGTAAATTATTGGTGAATTTATAATTAGTTATTTTTTTAAAAAATGAATTAGTAATGTGCTTAAAGCCATAAGAAGTATTTTTGCTTTATTCTTTTCCATAGAGTGTAGTCCATCTTATCTTTCGTGGATTTTGTTTACGAATTAACATAGCAGTTCTGCATTTATGCGTACAAAAGTTTAGAATGGTCCCGTCTTTTTTAATATACATGTGTCCTTTGCCAATAGGAATATCGTATCCACAGAAGGAACATCGCTTTATTTTAACCATGGAATTTTCATCTCATTTTATCAATTAGCTCGGTAATATTATTCTTTCTATTTAAAAAGTTCGGTTTCTCCATATTTTAATATTTTAAGGTTAATAAGTGTCATATCGAATGTAATTTCGTTGCCTCTAACTGTTTTTCTTCTTTTTTCCCCTTTTCTTCTTGGTTTGTAACCGATTGCTTTTTTGGATACTAAAATTCTCTTTTTTACAGGACCGTGAACATCTTTTCTCATAGGAAATCCGCTAGCATCCGAGCCCCCGGTAATTTCAAAATCATAATTAGGAAATCCAATAAGTCCTCCTTTGATAGTATCCCCTATCTTCATACCTTCAAACCGAAATTTCTTCTCGTCTATCTCAATTAATTTAGATAATCCTTTTCCTGGTCCTGAGTTGCCACCGGATATGTTTAACTTGTATACTCTCTTATCTGAGCTCATTATTATCGAACTAACAAAAAGGAAATTACTATTAATAAATATCCTAAAATTTAAAAATTTTATTGATTTTGTGTTCTATATAAATTTTCTGTGAATTTGCTGAAAAAAAATACAATTTATTTTAAAGATCACATCCTATTAAAAATATAGAAATAACTTGGGATTTAACTAAATGGTACAGATTTTTGAAGTTCTTGAAGTGAGAGAAGCTCCTTATTTTCTAACTGTGGAAGTAGAGGAAGGAGAAATTATTGCAGATGTAATAAATAATGTGAATAGTCGCAAGGTTTATTTACTTGTAGATCACGATACTAAGAGAATTTGGACTTATAATGGCCAGAATAGCTCTTTTAAACTTCAAATTTACGGTGGAATACTTGCTGGAATGCTGCGTAAGCAGATAGGATTATTCTATAGAGTTTTTGCGTTAAACAAATATTCCGCGGATGATCCCGAATTTGAAAATGTAATGATTAAAACAATTGGACCTGGAAAAGCGAAATCAATCGATAAAGAAGATTTTTCCGTATCAATAAGTCAAAGTACCTTAGCGAATATACTTATTCATAATCCCAAACTAAATCAGGCCTTGGAAAATATAAACTCTTATTCTAAACCAGAAGATTTCGACAGAATATTTCTGATTGTTGCAGGTACTATTTACTCAGATGAAAAAACTCCCAAATCGTTTCTATCTGAGGAAGAAGGTACTGAAAACTTAGTAAAAATGGGCCGGTTAAATAATGGCTTTACTTTTTTCGATGATCGAAATTATTCAACAAGAGTTGTTGTGAAGAATAGATCCATTCAAGGAATCGAATTATTTGTACATAATTACGATAAGATACCTGTTGTTCAAATTAAAACTCCTATTATTCAAGAAGAAAAGTTTAGCAAAGAAGGGGATGTGAATAAACTCGTTTCTGCTTTTCATATTCCTGAATCGTTACCAGATGTTGAATCCGAGGATAAAGAAACTATGGGAGATTAAATTTAAAAATATATTCAAAACGAAAATACCATAACTATTCCTCTAATAATCATAATGATTCTTTTAATAAACCCAAAAACCACAAAACCTACAGAATTTCAAACCGAATTTTTTAGAGAGCCAAATCTTGGACTTTTATATTTAGCAGCAATCTTAGACCAAAAAAACATACCCGTAGAAATTTTGGATTTAGAACAGTATTATGATTACGAAAATGATGCTATGGATGCACTTCTCCTAAAAAAAATTCAACAACACGATATAATCGGTATTACATCTCTTACCAATACTTTCTACTTAGCAGTTCGTATTGCTAAATTAGTAAAAAACTATAATAGAAAGAAAATCGTTGTCCTCGGAGGCCCCCATGTATCTTTTAAATACGAAGAAATTTTAAACAAAGAAGATGTAATCGATTTTATATGCGTAAAAGAATCTGAAGATTCTTTTCCAGAATTAATTGACCTTATTATCAGTGTTTTAAATAAAAATGGGTTTATTCATGATTACGAAAAGGAATTGAACAAGATTAAAGGAATAGTATATAAGAATTTAAAAGGAGAGATTATCCTTACAGATTTTCCCAAACCAGTTGAATTAAACAAATTACCCTTACCCGCCCGATATCTTTTATCCCAAGAAAACTTTTATTATAGAGTAGCAAGCGTAATAATTAATAGAGGGTGTCCAAATCAGTGTTCGTTTTGTTCCAGACAAAAAATGTCTCCAGTAGTTCGCATACGGAATCTTGAATCTATTTTATCTGAGATAAGAGACATTGTTACATTTCAAACCTATAATTATATCAATTTTTATGACAATATTAACATTAATAGAACCTTCTTTCACGATTTTTGTAAATTATTTATCGATAACAAAATTGAAATTCCATGGGGGTGTGAATTACGCGTTGACACCATATCCGCCGAAGACGCGCAGTTATTAAAAGAAGCGGGATGCAGGTTAATCGCAACTGGTATAGAATCTGCAAGTATAAACGTACTGGAGAAAAATTTTAAGTACCAAGATCCTAAACGAGTAATGATTGGTATAAAACATCTAAAAGCGGTAAATATCCCTATTCAAGCGTATTTTGTATTAGGCTTACCAGGTGAGAATGAAAATAC